>JAVBQQ010000010.1:0-43920 GCA_031548875.1 Oscillospiraceae bacterium | reverse complement strand
CTGCATGTGCTTTTTGTATCTTTCTTATATTCATCACTTGTGTAGTCCACATACAATTCTGCCACAGGGCTAATAAGTGTGACCGAATCTGCATACAGAAGTGCAGACTTGATATATAGCATTTCTCTATCGAGGTTTGCTCCCGTTGGTGCAATAGCAATCGTAAAATCAAATTGATTATCCATCATTTGTCACCTTTATACATTGTTTGATTTAATTGTACATCCGAACATGAATAATGTAAACATATGATATGCCATCAGTTGCATCTCCAAATGCACTTTCCATAGACACGTCGTGGCAAAGCTAAAACAAAAGAATAGGGCCTCTTGTTCGGCACATGCATTTGTGCCAAGCGAGGGGCTTTTTTTCGTTTAAAGGAGGAATTGTCGATGACACCAAGAACAGAAAAGCTTGGACGAAAGGGAACAAGGGTGACGGGCAGGCTGTACACGCCGCCCTTTGTACAGGGTGTTGTGCACGAAAAGCCCGGCCGGGACAGGGTATCCTGTCCGATCCGGCCCGAGTGCGCCGGATGCAACATGGGCGCCCACGGCTTCCTCTGCCACTTCGCGGACGGGAGCTGCCTGCGCTGTCGGGCACCGTAGGGCAGACAAAGAAAACTGTGGAAAAGAGAGGAGTGAACAACTATCGGGAAACAAAACCTGCAAGCCAGGCTGCTGTCCTACCTGAAGCGATACCACGCCGGCCACCAGAAGCCCATCCCCAGCCGTGCCCTCGAGGCGCGGTTTTGTGTTTGTGGCGCCACGCTGCGGCGGGCGGTCCTCGCGCTTCGACGCGCCGGCGCGCCCGTCTGTTCGGGGCAGGACGGGTACTACTACGCCACCGACCCGCCCGAGCTCTGGGAGACGATCGGCCGGATGGAACGGCGGCTCATCAGTACCGCCCGCGTGGCCCAGGGCCTGCGCAAGGCGGTCAACCAGATGCCCGGCAGCGGCCAGACAAAACTGCTGGAATAGCTAAGGAGGTGCCAACCATCAATAGCTTCATGCCCTGGGTAGGCGGCAAGAAAGCCCTGCGCAAGATTCTGGGCAGCTACCTGCCGGCCGACTGCGAGCGCTACGTGGAGGTGTTCGGCGGGGCGGCCTGGCTTCTCTTCTCCCGGCCACCCGGCCGGTTTGAGGTCTACAACGACTTCAACGGCCTGCTCGTCAACCTCTTCCGGTGTGTGCGGGAGAAGCCATATGAGCTCATCGAGGCCCTGCGCTTTCACCTCAATGCCCGCGAGGAGTTCGCCCGCATCCTGCGGCAGCATAATCAGTCCGCACAACTAAGCATCACAGAGTGTGACGTGCAGCTTGCGGCCGAGTTCTACTACCTCATCCGCGCCAGCTATGCAAGTTCCCTCACCAGCTTCGCCTGCCAGCCCCACGACTTCTGGAGGGACTTCCCGCTCATCCTGGCGGCGCACCGGAGGCTGGCCCGGACGGTCATCGAGTGCCAGGACTTCGAGGCGCTCCTACTGCACTACGACCGTCCCGAGACCGTCTTCTACCTCGACCCGCCCTACTACGGCACCGAGGACTTCTACCAGAACATCGGGAAGGAGGGTTTCGGGAAGAAAGATCACATCCGCCTGCGCGACACACTCTTGGACATCGATGGGCGGTTCCTGCTCAGCTACAACGAGCACCCCTTCGTCCGGGAGCTGTACGAGCAGCCCGGCATCACCATCAAGAAGGTGGAACGGATGCACAACTTCCGGCAGCGGTTCGAGGCGGGGGCGGTGTATGGGGAATACCTCATCGCCAACTACGATCTGGACGCGGCGCGAAACGGCAGCATCACCCAGCTCGACCTTTTCAGCCAGGCGGGCGCCATCCTGCACTAAAAAACGAGGAGGAACACGAACATGAGCAACGCACGCTTTACGATCCACGTGAACGAGGACAGCAGCATCACCATCCCGGCCTTCACGGCCCGGGGCCTCGGGTACACGCCCTTCGACGAGGTGCACCTCGTCGTGCCGGTGGAGCAACCCGACTGCGGCTTCCGGGGTTGCAATGAGCTGTACTTGGGCAGGCACTGCGAGGAGGTCGCCTGTACCGGCTACACGGCCGACGGCAGCGAGGTCAACCTTCCGCCCCGGCTGTTTTCCCTGTCCGGCGTGTCGGTGGGCGCCGAGGTGCAGGTGCTGGCCGGCGACGGCGCGCTGGTGCTGGTGGCCGGCAGCGGCATCTGTGAAGACCTTCCGGATGAGATTAGCGAGCTGCTGGACGAGCTCGGAATCAAGACGACCGTATCCGTCCCGCTGGGTTGCGACTTTTGAAGTGGCAGAAGCCCCGCGGTTTTTCGATTCACCCCACAACACAGGAGGAAAACACCATGCAGAACACAAACACCCTGCCCGAGAACCGGACGACCCAACCCATCGACGTCAAGGTGCGCATCCACTCGATCAAGCCCGAGGGCAGCATGCGCGCCCAGTGCTCGCTTGAGCTGGGCGGCTGCTTCGCCGTGCGCGGCGTGCGGCTGATGGACGGCGCCAACGGCCACGTCCTCTCGATGCCCAGCTACAAGTCCGGCGACGGGTACAAGGACCTCTGCTTCCCGGTCACGAAGGAGTTTCGCGAGAAGCTACTGGACACCGTTGTGCAGGAGTACGAGCAGGCACTCGAGCAGACCCGGCTCTCTGGCCACAACCGGGAACCCCGCGCCGGCCTCGATGTGGAGATGGAGGACGAGCCGGAGCAGGGCGGCGCGGAGGATCCGGTACAGACCGCCCTGCCCTCAGGGGTGCCGCCCTCCTACTACGCGGAGCAGGCGCCGGAGGGAGGGCAGCAGTTTGGCGCGATGTAGGAACGCAAAACGGAAAACAGAAGGAGGGAGTCCGTGAAGATAGCTAAGAAACTGCCCATCCTGCTCGCTCTGGCCCTCTGTGCCGCACTGCTGTGCGGCACGACGGCCTATGCCACGGGCGCGGGCGGCACCGGCGACGTTGCCGGGGCCATCCAGAGCACCTGGTCGACGGCGTCGGGGCAGATCAAGACGGTGGTCAACACCGTCGTCTTCCCGGCCGTGGACCTGATCCTGGCGGTGTTTTTCTTTGTTAAACTTGGCACCGCATATTTTGACTACCGAAAACACGGCCAGTTCGAGTGGACAGCGCCGGCCATCCTGTTCGCCTGCCTCGTGTTCACGCTGACGGCGCCGCTCTACATCTGGAAGATCCTGGGAATTTAAAGAAAGAAGGGTTACCATGCCAAACCATGTGCGCAATATCCTGAGCTTCGAGTGCGACGATGAACGGAGAGCGGAAATCCTCGGCCAGATCCAGAACGACGACCTCGGCCCGGGCAGAATTGATTTCAACAAGCTGATCCCCATGCCAAAAAGCCTGGACATGACCAGCGGCAGTGCCGAGCGGGTCGCCATCAACGCCTATCTCACTGCTGTCAACCCATTAACGCCCGACTATGGCAAAGAAAAGTTCCTCCAGCCCGAGTTCCAGGAGCTGACCGAGAAGCTGGATGCCATGAGAATCATCGGCAGCTACAAGGTGAACCTGACCGAAGAGGAGATGCAGAAGAGCGCAGAGCAGATGCGCTGGGGCGAGGGAATGGAGGACATGAGCGCATCGGAGATCCTGGCGAAGGCCATCGGGGACGGGCAGCAGTATGTAGCCAATGCGCTGGAGCACGGCGCCACCACCTGGTATGGTTGGTGCAACCGGGAGTGGGGCACCAAGTGGAATGCCTACGATATCGAACAGCGCGGCGATGACCTTGTGTTCAGCACCGCCTGGGCCTGCCCCGAGCCGGTCATCCAGGCATTGGCCGAGAAATACCCTGACGTATGCATCCAGCACAGCTGGGCAGACGAAGACCTCGGCTTCAATGTTGGGGAGGCGGCGTACAGGGACGGCGAGCAGGTGGAGGAGAACCTGCCCGAGCCGGGCAGCCGGGAAGCCTACGAGCTGGCAGCCGGCATCTGGCAGTACGACCTGGCCGAGCTGGGGTTTGCACTCACCGAGGACGACGGCAGCTATACATACAAAGACCCGCCCGAAGAGCAGACGGGTGATGTGCCGGAACAGACGATGGGTTAGCCGTTCGCCTCGATGATCTCGTTCAGCGTGACATGCTGGTTGCGGAAGCGCGCCCGGCTCTTTTCATTTGAGAGGTGGATGGCGTTCTGCGGGCAGTTGTGGATGCAGGCGAGACAGTTGACGCAAGTGCCGCTGAACACCGGCTTCGCATCCGCTACTACTATGTTGTCCGTCGGGCAGACCTTTGCGCAGATGCCGCACTGGTTGCAGGCATCTTCCACATGGTACCCGGCGGCAAGGCCAGCGCCAGTAGCAAACGGGTTGAATCGCATATATATAGCTGTCGCATGCCTCTTCACAAAAGAAACCTTAGGCAGCCACTGTTTCCCGCCATGGATATCGGAAGCGATAGCCGCAAGGTGTTGGTCGATCTTCTTCTTCGGCTCTCCAGCGAACTGCTTGCCCATCTCGAAGCGGGGCAGATAGTTGTCCACCATCTGGATGGTGCTCACATAGGAAAAGTGGATGCCGTTCTCATCGGCCAGCCGCATGAGATGCCCGGCTGCACCACCACCAATCATGCCATAGGACAGAATGGCAAAGATGTAAGGGCTGTCCAGATGTGCTTTTTGGAGGAATTCCCGGATGAACTGCGGAACCGCTAAACCATAGATAGGAAAGACTAGCCCGATCTTGTCGTCGCTGAACCGGTACTGCCCCTCCCGGACGGCCTTCGGGATGGAGGCGAGTGTTCCACCAATTGTCTTGGCCACATACAGGTTGTTGCCGGTGGCGGTAAAGTAGAGGACTGTCATCGCAAACCTCCAGAGAATCCATTTTCCAAATACTACCACAAACCGCATCTTTCCGGTAGCTCGCCGGAAGGTTTTTTCTTTAAATCCAATTTAGAAAGGATGTGATCGATCTGTTCCTATGGGATTGGGCGATGACCGATGTGATGAACTCGCTGGCCGACTGGGCCTACAGCGTGGTCATCGGCATCATCGGCGCCCTGATCGGCCAGATGGGCATGATGGGCTATGAGCTCATCGAACTTCCCTTCGTCCAGGCCGTGATCACCTTCTTCCGGCTGCTGGCCTGGGCGCTGTATGTGGTCGGCCTGGTCGTGGCGGTGTTCGAGGCGGGCATCGAGTACCAGAGCGGCCGGGCCAGCTTAAAAGACACCGCCCTCGCCGCCATCAAGGGGTTTCTCGCCGTCAGCCTGTTCACCGTCGTGCCCATCCGGCTGTACAAGCTGTCCATCGACCTGCAGGTACTGCTTACGAGCGGCATCACCGGCGTTGGCGCGCCGGTGGACGGCGCCTGGGAGAAGATCCTGCAGCCGTACCTCGGCGCCGAGACGCTGGAGGACTTCCAGTACGAGCTGGGTGACCTCGGCGGAGCGGGTGTCATGAACATCTTCTACACCTTCTTCGCCATCATGATGGCCTACGCCTTCATCAAAGTCTTCTTCGCCAGCTTCAAGCGGGGCGGCATCCTGCTCATCCAGCTGTCGGTGGGCTCGCTCTACATGTTCAGCGTCTCCCGCGGCTACACAGACGCCTTCTACAACTGGTGCAAGCAGGTGCTCGCCCTCTGTCTGACCAGCTTTCTACAGGGCACCATCCTCACGGTGGGGCTGTTGATCTTGAAGCCGCACCCCATCCTGGGCCTGGGGCTGATGCTCTCGGCGACCGAGGTGCCCCGCATCGCCGGCATGTTCGGCATGGACACCTCCATGCGTGTGAACGTGATGGGGGCGGTGTACGGCGCCCAGGCGGCCGTGAACACCGTCCGGTCGATCGGCGCGGCGGTGGGACGATGAGGGGGCCGGAGCGCAAGCTCGTCTTCGTATCGACCCCCTACACCGGGGATATTGAGGCCAACGTCGCCTTCGCCCGGCAGGCCTGCTACTACGCCATCTGCCTGGGGCACACGCCCCTCGCGCCCCACCTGCTCTATCCCGGCATCATCCCGGACGCAGAGCCCTGCTGGCGGCAGGTGGGCATCGAGATGGGCTGCGATTTCCTCGCCCTCTGTGACGAGATCTGGTTGTGCGGCCCCTGCGTCTCGGCCGGCATGCAGACCGAGCTGGACCTCGCGCGGGACATCGGCCTCACGGTGCGGCAGATCTCCAGTGAGGAGGTCCTGGACGGCATCAAGCGTCTGGGTGCATGTGCGTTGGGTGCCCAGATGAAGACCCGCGGATGGTGAGACACTTTGAATTGATAGGAGGGATCCCCTTGTTCATCTACCCTGAAAACCTGAAGGCCAAGGCGACGCTTTGGCTGTGGGAGCTGCGCGACCTGGCCGTCATCGGCGTGCTGGCATTGTTCTCGGCGCTCTTCCTGGCCGTGGGGCACACCTTCGTGCCCTTCGTGTTCGCCGTGGTCTATGCCTTCCTCTCCATCCAGCATGAGGGTTTCTGTGTGCTGGACTTCATCCGGTTCGGCACGGCGTATTTCATCACCAAACCACAGTTGTACGAATGGAGGCGAACGTGAAAAAGAAACATTCAAAAAGGCTGGAGCGGCAGCGCGCTTCCACCCGCGAGCTGCTGGGTATCACGGCCATCCTGGACGACGGGGTGCGCACGGCGCAGGGGGACCTCGTCTTCTTCCTGCTGCGGCCGACCAACATCGCCGTGCTGAGCGACGCGAGCACGATGGCGCGGGTGCTGGCGCTGGCCGACGTACTCAAGACCTTCCCGGAGCTGGAGATGCTCTGCCTCAACTCAAGGGAGGACTTCGAGGGCAACAAGCGATACCTGAGCGAGCGGCTGATAGCGGAGAGCGTACCCGAGATCCGCCATCTGCTTGAGCAGGACCTCTACTGGCTGGACACCGTGCAGTCGCAGATGGCTACGGCCAGGGAGTTCGCGCTGGTGCTGCGGCTGCCGCAGGAGAGAGCCGATGCAACAGTGGCGCCCGGCGTCCCGCCGCCTGACAAGGCCGGGGACGGCGGCCGTACACTGGAGCCGGGCGAGCAGAAGACAGAGAAGCGCTCCTCCAAAGCCACCCTCACACTGGCGCGGCTGGAGAAGGCGCTCAAGGGCCGGGGCTTCTCGGTGCGGCTGGCGGAGAAGCAGGAGATCATGCGACTGCTGGCCGTCTACTTCGCGCAGAACGTCACGACCGAGCGGTTTCAAGACTGGGACGGCCAGCGGTTTGGGCTGGAGGCAACAACGAGGAGGTGAGTGAGATGGGTTCTGCGACGGTGCTTGTTCTGTTCCTGTTCGCCATGCTCGGCTGCGTGTACATCCCTCTGCTATAGCCAGTCCATTGCTATGATCTGAAATATATGCTCAAACGCTAGATTTCCCTTGACTTGTGTGGTATGGTGTACCTGATGAGCTCGTGACACCACCATGCAAAGGGGAATCCCGTGATGAAACGCCTCAAACGAATCGCATCTGTTGCACTGGCATTGGTCTTGGTGCTCGCCCTGCTGCCCATAGGCACACAGGCTGCCGGCAGCGCACCGGGGAAGGTTACTGTCACCAAGGTGCAGTATACCTCCAGGACGATCGTGAAGGTCAGCTGGAAGAAGGTGAATGCTGCCGCTGGCTACCAGATCCAGACGGCGGTGAACGGCGGGGGTTGGAAGACAGCGAAACACACGGCCCAGCAATCAGTGACTCTGCCCAAGAAAGCGACCTCGACCGTGAAACTCCGAGTGCGGGCCTACGTGAAAGCGGGCAGCCAGAAGGTATATGGCGCCTGGTCCAAAACCTACACGGTGAAGGCGTACAAGAGCTATTCTTCCAAGCCGGGCAGGGTGGCTGGCGTTGCTGCTAGCGGTTCGAAGATCACGCAGCTGACCCTCTCCTGGAAGGCGGTCACCAACGCCACCGGGTACCAGGTCTACCGCGCCAATAGAAGCGGCGGGCCCTACACCAGGATCGCTACGGTGAAGGGCACCTCATTCACCGACAAGACGGTCCGCAAGCAGCAGAACGAGACAAAGTCCTACTTCTACAAGGTGCGCGCTTACCGGAACACCGGGGGCAAGACCCGCTACGGTGCGTTTTCCCCGGTGAAGAAGGCGGGCTGGGTCGTCACGCAGAAGGGCGGCAGTGTAAGCGAGGAGGTTATCCTTTACGATACGCGCCAGTACTGCAACGGCTGCGGCGCCGACATCACGGGCATCGGGTCGTATGCACACATGAAGAGCAGGACCATAGAAGAATTGATGGAGGGCGATTGCGGCGGCTCCACATTCGTGACCACCCCGGTCGGCCGGGAGTGGAAAACGACAGATAGACCGGAGAAAGGCTACTGGAAATAGCCGAAACACAACCGAATACCCAACTCTAAGAACAGGCTATATGCCTGTTCTTTTTCTTTTGCCAAAAAGGAGGCATATATGAACCACAGAACAAAAAGGATGGCCACGTTCTTCTTGGCCTTTGCACTGCTGGCCACCACGCTGGTGAGCATACTGCCCGCGGCGACTAGCGTGGGCAAGGCCAATGCAGCGTCTTCGGATAACCAGCCCGCATCCCAGTATTTCGGCGTGAGCGCAGACGCTATCGTGGCGGAGCTCTCAGCCCACGAGGGCGACGGGTACTACCTCGGTACGCCGTATCGGGACATCAATACAAGCTTCACCGACGCGCAAAACCGGGCGCTGTGCTTGTCTCCGAACGGCGACCCCACAAGCGAAGGCCCCGGCATGAACTGCACCGGATTCGTGGCGTATGTTATCCAGAAGTGCGGTGGCGACATCGCCAGGGTGCTGAACAACTCCGATCCCATCCCCACCGGTGTCGCCAACGCCATCAACTGGCGGCGGGCGCTGATGGGCGACGAGAACGTCGAGTACTACAAGTATGACTCGGTGGCCGACCTGCTCTCCTCGGGCATCGCCCAGAAGGGTGACATGATCTACTGCAACCCGACCAGCTGGGAGATTTCCGGCCATGAGGGGAACACCTACCCCACAGAGGACTGCCACATCGGTTTTTTCTGGGGGAATTCCCCTTCCGACAACAAGTTCTGGCACTCGAGCGCGCCGGACGGCAACCGCATCTCAGCCATCACACCCAAGACCGAACCCAGTGTCTACTACCTCATCAAGGTGCGGCCGGGTGAGATCGAGATCCGGAAGGAATCGAAGAACAAGGCTGTCACCCAAAACAACGACTGTTACTCTCTGGCCGGGGCCGTCTATGGCATCTTCCGGGCCGGCGATGGTGCCAAGGTGGGCGAGATCACCCTGGACGCCGCGGGCAAGGGCTCCAAGAAGGGCCTTGCCAACGGCAGCTACTATGTGCAGGAGACAAAGCCGCCGGCCAATGGCAGTTACCAATTGGACACGACCAAGTATCCCGTGACGATCGCCGGCAACAAGAAGACGGTCACACTGCAGCTGTCCGACCCGCCTACGATCCTCACCGACCCGGTGGCGGTCCTCCTGTACAAGGCGGATGCGGAGACGCTCAAGTATGACCCCCAGGGTGACGGCACGCTGGCTGGGGCGCAGTTCACCATTAAATACTACGATGGTTATTACACTGCCTCTAACCTCCCCGGCAGTGCGACGCGCACCTGGGTGTTTGAGACAGATGAGGATGGCATCGTCGCGTTCGATGCCCGCGCCAAGGTGGGCGGCGATGCCCTGTACACCGACAATGCCACCGGGGATCTCACGATACCGCTGGGCACCGTGACCGTGCAGGAGACGAAGGCACCGACCGGGTACAATCTCAACGACAAACTGTTTGTCCAGCAGATCACGGCGGACAGCAAGGGTGGGCTCATCAAGGTGTACAACACGGTGGAGACGACCGACATCCCCATCCGCGGCGGCTTGCGCATCGAGAAGTGGGACAACGAGCGGGACGTAAAGAACCCCCAGGGCGATGCCAGCCTACAGGACGCGGTGTTCGAGGTCTACAACCGGAGCGCGGCGCCTGTGCGTGTGGCGGGTGTGGACTATGCCAAAAACGCTCTGGTGTACACGATGACCACCGGTGCCGGTGGCGTGGCACAGACGCCTGCTAGGCTGCTGCCCTACGGCACCTATGAGGTCATCGAGAAGACGCCACCCAAGGGCTATCTTGCCACCGGTGTGATCAAGCAGACCTTCCAGATCCGGACGGATGGCCAGGTGGTGAACCTGAACACCAGCGACACCGCCATCAAGAACGATATCATTCGCGGCGCCCTGCGCATAGAGAAGTGGGACAGCGAGCGGGATGCCAAAAACCCCCAGGGCGACTCCACTCTGAAGGACACGGTGTTTGAGATCTACAACCGGAGCGCGGCACCTGTGCGCGTGGATGGTGTGGACTACGCAAAGGACGCCCTGGTCTACACGATAGCCACCGACGCGAGCGGCGTGGCGCAGACACCTGCACGCTTTCTGCCCTTTGGTACCTATGAGGTCATCGAGAAAACGCCGCCCAAGGGGTATCTGGCTTCCGGTATGCTCAAGCGGACCTTCCAGATCGAGACGGACGGACAGGTGGTGAACTACAACACCAAGGATACTGCCATCAAGAACGACGTCATCCGCGGCGACGTGCACGTGGAAAAATGGGACAACGAGCTGGATAGCTACGATCTGGATGCCCACAAGGCCCAGGGCGGCGCCACACTGGAGGGCGCGGTGTTTCAGATCCTCAACCGCAGCGCACACGCCGTGCGGGTGGGTGGCAGCTGGTTCGAGCCAGGCAAGGTGGTGCACACGCTGATTACCGACGAGAAGGGCGAGGCGTCTACTACCGGCAGGCTGCTGCCCTACGGCAGCTATGAGCTGGTTGAGGTGACCCCGCCCGAAGGGTACCTGGCCACCGGCGTGCTGGTGCGCTCGTTCCAGATCCGGGTGGACGGCGAGGTGGTGCAATTAAACACCAGCAGCACCGCCATCAAGAACAATCCCAAGCGCGGGGACATGGAGGGCGTGAAGATCTCCGAGGATATGGGGCGCCTATCGAATGTGCCCTTCCGCATCACCTCCAGGACGACCGGCGAAAACCACGTCATCATAACCGACGCGAACGGGTATTTCAACACTTCATCTGCTTGGAACCCCCATTCCCAGGACACCAACCGCGGCGAGACGGAATACGACGGCATCTGGTTCGGCGAACTGGAGATCCTGGACGATTCGCTGGGTGCGCTGCTGTATGACACCTACATCCTGGAGGAGCTGCCCTGCAAGGCCAACGCGGACCTTGAACTGATCGAGCCCTTCGAAGTGCGGGTCTACCGCCACGGCGCGGTCGTGAAGCTAGGCACCCTCACCGACAAGTACACCCCACAGCCGGAGATCGGCACGACGGCACTGGACAAGGCGTCAGGTACCCGCAGCGCGCAGCCAGGCAAAACCACAACCATCCTGGACACGGTGCGGTATGACGGCTTGGAAGCTGGAAAGGAATACCATATCCAGGGTGTTTTGATGGACAGGGCGACCGGGGAACCGCTGCTCGTGGGCGGCAAGGAGGTGACGGCGAGCAAAACCTTCATCGCCGCCGATGCGAGTGGGTCGGTGGAGCTCTCGTTCACCTTCGATTCTTCAGCGCTCAAAGGCAAAGTGGTGGTCGTGTTTGAGACGCTCTACCGGGACAAGACCGAAATCGCCGTCCATGCGGATATCTCCGATTTCGACCAGACGGTCGCGTTCGATGTGCCCCTCATCAGCACGACGGCGCTGGACAAGGATTCAGGCACCCACAGCGCGCAGGTGGGCAGGGCAACGACCATCGTGGACAGCGTGCAGTACGCAGGCCTGGAGGTGGGGAAGGAATACCGCATCGAGGGCGTCCTGATGGACAAGGCCACGGGGAAGCCGCTGCTGATTGACGGCAAGCAGGTGACCGCCGGAGCGACCTTCACCGCTGAGAGTGCCGATGGGACTGTGGACGTCGAGTTCACCTTCGATTCTACCGGGCTGGAAGGAAGGGCTGTCGTCGTGTTTGAGCGCTTGACCCAAGACGACATCGAAGTGGCTATCCATACCGACATCGATGATGAGGGACAGACGGTGACCTTTGAGGTGCCTGAGATCGGCACGACGGCGCTGGACAAGGCTACCTCCACCCACAGCGCGCGGACGGACAAAACCACAACCATTGTGGACACGGTGCAATATACCGGCCTGAAGGCTGGGCAGGAATACAATATCAAAGGCATCCTGATGGACAAGGCGACAGGCAAACCGCTGCTGGTGGACGGCAAACAAGTGACAGCGAGTAAAACTTTCATTGCCGAGGGGACAAGGGGCTCTGTGGAACTCTCATTTACCTTCGATTCCTCCGCCCTGAAAGGCAAAGTGGTGGTCGTGTTCGAGGCGCTGTATCTAGACAAGGTCGAGATAGCCGTCCACGCCGACATCCAGGATTTCGAGCAGAGCGTCGCGTTTGAGGTGCCCCACATCGGCACAACGGCCAGGGACAGCGCCACTGGTACGAATAGCGCCGTCGTCAGCAAGAAGACCACCATCATCGATACCGTCCAGTACACCGGGCTGCAGGTAAACAAGGAATATATGGTTACCGGCGTGCTGATGGACAAGACCACCGGAGAGGCCCTGCTCATAAAGGGCAAGCAGGTGACTGCCTCGGCGACATTCGTGACCAGGGGCACCGACGGCTCGGTCGAGCTCGAGTTTACCTTTGATTCGAGCGCGCTTGTAGGCAAGGACGTGGTCGTCTTCGAGAAGCTGTTCGCCGGTAAAGAAGAGATCGCCGCCCATGAGGACATTGAAGACAAGGGGCAAACCATTGCCTTTGAAGACGAACCTGAGCCTTATACGCCGCCCACCTGTCACAATGCGCCGCGCACCGGTGACGGCGCGCCGATTGCCCTACTCGTTGTGGGTGCGATGGTTGCGACCGCCGGTGTGATCCTTATCATCAGGTACAAAAGGAAGCACAAGATGGCGAAATAGGAAGACCAAAGAGAAACAGCTCGGCTTTTACCAAAAGCCGAACTGTTTCTCTATTCTTTAGACTCATATGAGCAAAAGGAGGCCCTGCCTTGCCCACCAAGAAAAAGACCAAATACAGAAGAAAAAGGAAACCCGTTTCCCCAGCCGAGGCCCGTGCCAAGGACTTCCTCGACATGACCGTGCCGGGGATCCTGAAATTCAACCCCGACCACTTCCTCTGCGGCAGCAGCTACCGCTGTGTGTGGGCGCTGCGGGAGTATCCCACGACGACAGACGAGAAGGCCATCCTGCGCCACCTGGGCGAGAAGGGCGGCGTCACGCTGCACGTCTACAGCCGGGCGGTCACGCCGGTGGAGGAGCGAAGGATCATCCAGAACGCCGCCAACAAGCACAAGATGGACTCCGCTTCGTCTGGCGACATCGCCCAGTCGATCGGCGCTGCGGCCAACCTGCAGGACGTGGCCGCCCTCGTGAAGACGCTGCGTGACAACCGGGAACCGTTGCTCCACTGCGCGGTGTTCCTGGAATTGATGGCTCGGGACCTGGAGGAACTGAAGCTGCTGCAGACCGAGGTGTATGCCGAACTCACCCGCTCCAAGCTCAACGTGGACAGGCTGCTGCTCCGTCAGCAGCAGGGGTTCCTGTCCGTCATGCCCGGCGGGGCCAACCGGTTTGGGGAGCAGTACGAACGCGCCCTGCCGGCCGGCAGCGTGGCCAACCTCTATCCCTTCAACTACTCGGGCAAGACGGATACCCGGGGCTTCTACGTCGGCCGGGACAAGTTCGGCTCGAACATCATTGCGGATCTCGACAAGCGGGAGGAGGACAAGACGAACGGCAGCTGCCTCATCCTGGGCAACAGCGGCCAGGGCAAAAGCTACCTGCTAAAGCTCCTGCTCTGCAACCTGCTCGAATCGGGCAAGAGTGTGGTGGCGCTGGATCCCGAGCATGAGTTGGTAGAACTGTGTGAGTCGCTGGGAGGGTGCTTCTTCGACCTGATGGGCGGTCAGGTGCACATCAACCCCCTGCAGCCCAAGACCTGGGACGATGGGAACAGCGTGCAGGATAGCGAATCGCCGCCTGCTTTTCGGCAGCGAACCAAGCTCAGCCAGCACATCTCCTTCTTAAAAGACCTGTTCCGGGCGTACAAGGATTTCTCCGACCGGGAGATCGACGTCATCGAGCTGTTGCTGGCAAAGCTGTACGCACAGTGGAAGATCAGCGACGCCACCGACTTTGGAACCCTGAAGCCCACCGACTACCCCATCCTGTCCGACCTGTATGCGCTGGGAGAGGCGGAGTACAAATCCGCGATCACAGGGATGGCCGGCGCGGATACTTCCCGCCTGTACACGGCCGACACGCTGCGGGACATCCTGCTGGGGCTACATTCGCTCTGCAGGGGCGCTGACGCGGTGTTCTTCAATGGGCACACGAACATCTCTTCCGACCGGTTTGTCGTCTTCGGGGTCAAGTCACTCTTACAGGCCAGCAAGAACGTCAAGGACACGATGCTGTTCAATGTGCTGTCCTATATGTCCGACCAGCTGCTGACCGAGGGCAACGCCGTGGGGACCCTGGATGAATTGTACCTCTTCCTCACCAATCCCACGGCCATCGAGTACATCCGCGGCTTCATGAAGCGGGTGCGCAAGCGGGATTCGCTCGTCATCCTGGCCAGCCAGAACCTCGAGGATTTTGATCTTGAGGGCATAAGAGAACTGACCAGGCCCTTCTTTTCCATCCCCACCCACGTCTTCCTCTTCAACGCCGGCAACATCGATTCCCGGTTCTACATGGATACCCTGCAGATTGAGGAGTCGGAGTTCCGGCTCATCCAGTACCCCCAGCGGGGCAGCTGCCTGTACAAATGCGGCAACGAGCGATACAACCTGCTGGTGCGCGCGCCTGAGCACAAGGCGAGGCTGTTCGGGGATGTCGGAGGGAGGTGAGATGACGGTTGGACCTGAAAGACCAGCGGTTCGGCATCGAGATTGAGTGTACCGGCATCACACGGGGCGATGCCGCCCGGATTGCCGGGGAATACTTCGGCCGGTCCTGCAGCTACATCGGCGGTACGTATGGCGCCCACGCCACCCTCGACGGGCAGGGTCGGCAGTGGCGATTCGTCCATGATGGCAGTATCCGCCCGGAAAGGAAGGTGGGTGGCCGCACCCATGGCGCGAGCGGCGACTATTCGGTCGAACTGGTCAGCCCCATCTGCAGGTGGGAGGACATCGAGACAATCCAGGAGCTGGTGCGCAGGCTGCGCTCGGCCGGCGCCTTCTCCAACAAGAGCTGCGGCATCCACATCCACGTGGATGCCAGCCCCTTTGATGCCAGCACCTTACGCAACCTGACCAATATTATGTACTGCAAGGAGGACCTGATCTACAAGGCGATGAATGTGGAGGTGGCGCGGGAGCACCGCTACTGCCAGAAGACCGACCAGCGGTTCCTGGAGGAACTCAACCGCCGCAAGCCCCGCAGCCTCGATGAGGTGAGCAATATCTGGTACGGCGGCCGGGACGCACACCGTGACCACTACCACGCCAGCCGCTACCGGTGTCTCAACCTGCACAGCGTGTTCAACAAGGGCACGGTGGAGTTCCGGCTGTTCAACTCGGAGATCAAACACGCCGG
Source organism: Oscillospiraceae bacterium (assembly GCA_031548875.1). Lineage (GTDB taxonomy): Bacteria > Bacillota > Clostridia > Oscillospirales > Ruminococcaceae > JAAYCI01. Next base: position 28,370 of record JAVBQQ010000010.1, on the reverse strand, counting down.
CAAGATCAAAGCCTACATCCAGTTCTCGCTGGCCGTCACGGCCCAGGCACTCAACCAGCGGGGTGCCTCCATGCGCAAGACCCAGACGAGCAACGAGAAGTACACCTTCCGCACCTGGCTGCTGCGCCTCGGGATGATCGGCGACGAGTTCAAGACCGCCCGGCTGCACCTATTGGAGCACCTGGACGGCTGCATCGCCTGGAAGGACCCCCAGCAGGCGGTGCAGCAGCGGGAGCGGCTGCGGGCCAAGCGAGAGGAGCTAAGGGTGCAGGAAGAGCAGGCGCCGGTGGAAGCGGAACAGCCTGAACGAATCACCCCGCAGATCGAAGAAATGGCCCTGGGCGAACCCGTCCAGGGCCTTGTCCTATCCATGTGAGGGCAGCGGAAGCTGGCATGTGGTACAATCAGAGAAAACGGATGGAGGGGTGTTTGGATGACCGTTATCGAAACGCAGCGGCTGCTGTTGCGCCGCTGGAGGGAGAGCGACCTGGAAGACTTCGCCGCCATGAATGCCGACCCGCAGGTGATGCGCTTTTTTCCCGAGCCATATGATAGGGCCCGCACAAAAGAACTGTACGACAGGATTCAGGAGGAGTTCGCCCAGTATGGCTACAGCCTCTATGCTGCGGAGGAAAAGGACAGCGGCAGCTTTATGGGGCTCATCGGCTTCCACTGGGCCCGGTTCGAGGCAAACTTCTGCCCCTGTCTGGAGATCGGCTGGCGGCTGGCGCGGGGATTCTGGAACAAAGGATATGCGACCGAGGGAGCCAGGGCCTGCCTAGAGTACGGCTTTTCGCAGCTCGGCTTTGAAGTAGTGAACAGCTTCACCGCCGAAATCAACAAGCCTTCGCAGCGGGTCATGCAGAAGATCGGCATGCGCTATTTACAGGATTTTTCCCATCCCGATGTCCCTGAGGGCCATCCGCTGAAACCGCATGTGCGGTATGTCATAGAAAAGAACGACAGATAGAGAACGCCAAAGGACCGCCGATGATAACCGGCGGTCTTTTCGTTTGCCTGAAGGAGGTTATCCATGCAAGAAAAATTGTACATCGCCTACGGCAGCAACCTGAACCGGCGGCAGATGCAGCACCGCTGCCGCACGGCCCGGGTGGTGGGGACAGCCGAGGTGCAGGACCATGAGCTGCTCTTCCGAGGCGGCTCCCATGCTGTGGCCACGATCGAGCCCGCGGCGGGAAAGAGTGTGCCGGTACTGCTCTGGTCCATCCGGCCGGGGGATGAGAAGGCCCTCGACCTGTACGAGGGCTGGCCGCGGTTCTATGAAAAGCGGGATATCGACATACAGTTGGGCAGCCAGACGGTGTCCGCCATGGCCTATGTGATGACCGAGGGGCATGCCGCGGGCACGCCCTCCCAGAGCTATCTCGCCACCATCGCCGAGGGATACCAGAGCGCCGGGTTTAACCTGGATGTGCTGCAAACCGCTTTACGACGTTCGGTTGAAGTACAGTGGGAGGAGGCTATGGACTACGTCGACTGGCTGTGCGATGGGCTGGATGCCTCGGATGAATTGGAGGAGGAGATGGAAGAATTGGAAGACATTTATGAGGAGGAGCAGCCCGATCCGGCTGACTACTTCTTTCGCCAGGAATGGGGGTGTTGAAGATGGCGAATGATCCAAACAACACATCGCCTGAGCTGAGCCCATTGGAATACGCGCGGCAGATCACGGAAGAACTGCTCCGGGGCTTCCGGTTGTTACCTGAGGAAGACTACAAATCGATCGAAACATCTCTCCACGGCTACCTCTCGGCCATGGAACAGGGTACAGGCGAAGAGGCCATTGCAGAAAAGAAACAGGACGTGCGCGACGTGTTCGACACCGTCTATTCCGAGCTCGGCCCCTTCATGACTCCGCTGGACGAGGACATACTGGGCGATATCCTGGCTGCTGGCTCCGCGCATGCGCGGGATGTTCGTATGCAAATGCCAGAGACAACACAAGAGCAGTCGATGGGAGGGCTGTGAGATGGCTGCCCCCGCAGCAGCTGCGATCAGCAAGGTTGCCACAACCCTGCTCACCGACGAGAGAAGCCGCAAGGCCGTTGGGTGGGTGGTCGCCGCGGTGCTGTCGCCCCTCATCATCCTGCTCGTCCTCCTGATGGTGTTCCTGCAGGGAGGCTCCAAGCACAACACCGATACGGTCTACCTCAGTTTCTACGGCGGCGAGATTCCATCTTACACCCCGGCGGAGTTCAATGACTACATCCTTGAGATGAGAGGGTGCTTCGAGGTGTTGGACGGGGAAATCGCCAAGGTGAATGAGGAGATGGAGGGCAACAAGCTGGATGCCGTGCAGGTCAAGTCCGTCTTTTTCTCCCTGTGCTTCGGGCGGGAGAGCCCGGCCCGGCGAGACCTCAAGCAGTTCGTCGAGTGCTTTGTCGCCCGGGAGGAGGCAGATGATGGTGAGGATGATGTTGATGGCACCGCGAGTGTCCTGGTGCCCATCAGCTCGCTCAACGCGGTGTATGCCAACATCGCCAGGCGGCTGGGCGTGCAGGTAACGGCGGAGCAGAAGGCGAACGCCCAGGAGATCTACCGCATCATTGCCGGCAGGCCATCGGGCGGCGACCGCGGCTACGACCCTGACCTGCCCTTCGTGGGCATCGACGGTTTCACTTCGCCCATCGGCCCCGACTGGCGGCCATATGTCACCTCGGAGTTCGGTTGGCGGGTGGATCCGCTCACCTACGAGCAGGACTTCCACCGCGGGCTGGACATGTGCACCTATGAGGGCGCGCCCATCTATGCGGCGCTGGACGGCGTCGTGATCGGCGTGGGCACAGACCCACACTCCAGCTACGGCTACCACGTGACGATCGACCACGGCGGCGGATTCGTCACCCTCTATGCCCACAACTCCCGGGTACTCGTATCGCTGGGGGACAAAGTGAAAGCCGGCCAGCAGATCGCCCAGATGGGCGCCACCGGCCGCGTAACGGGGGTGCATCTGCACCTCGAGGTGCAGATCAACGGGGAACTGCAGAATCCGAGGCAGTACCTTCCAGGATGAAGGGGTGAAAAACAATGACTAGAGAAGAAATACAGAAAGCGCTGAATGAAAAGCTGGACAGAGACTTTGAGGCATACAAAAGGGAGATGCTGAGCAAGGATGCGGAGATCATCTTCGAGTGTGCGGATGAGATCCATGCCACCCAGCAGGTCTACGAAGAGCTGTACAACAGCACCCACTATACCGGTTATCTCAAGGATCTGCTGCGGTACCAGAACCCGCTGGAGGTCATGCGCGGGTTTTGGCAGGACCACAACAACGTGTCTATCCGGGATGATTTTGCCCATGCGCTTTGGTGCATGAACAGCAGGGATGAACACAAACTGGATGAGGATTTCATCCAGTCGCAGCAGGAGCAGCAGATGTGAAAATACGAAAAAGAGGAGAAATGACTATGAAAAAAACTAACATTTCCATACCCTTTGAGGATGAAAAGCTCAAGGCTTTGCGGCTGTTTGCAGGCAAGAAGGACGCCGATGTTGAAGGCGAGCTGGAGGACGCGGTGCAGAAGCTCTATGACAAGTATGTTCCCAAAGACGCACGGGAGCTGGTGGAGTTGATGGCCGGCGGGGACGCCAAAGCAAAGGCTCCGGCGAAGAAAGCACCTGTGGTGAAGGAAAGCCCGGCGGTCGGCGTACCCGTCAACACAGGTATCCCGCGGCCCAATTGACACAAGGCCTCGGTGTGGCGGCTGTCTGCCCCTGTGTGCCGCCAATCCCGCCCATAAAGGAATGTGCCCCGGAAAGCATGAAAAACGCTTTCCGGGGCCCTTTTGCGGGAACGGTGGCGGCCGGCAAAATGCAACACCGGTAGCCTGAACCCCCCGGTCGAGTTTGAAGCCGGATAAAGGCGCGGGGTCAAAGAGCCACCCCGCGCCGGCCTACATCGCCCCGCAATGCGGGTCGGAAGGGCTTTCGGACATGGGGTCACATTGGGGGCCTCGAGGTCACTCGCAGAGTCAGCTTGCGGAAAAGAAACAAGGGAACGAGGGTGTTCCGGGTATCAGAGCTGATGTCATGCACATGATACTCCCATTACACAAGTGATTGCCCTTATGCCCCAACCAGCAGGTCTTCCTGCTGTCTGCTGTTCCGTTCCAGTTGGATTTGTATCTCCCGGCCTCTTGCATGCAGCGACTGCTGGACGGTTTCCAGCGCATGCAGCAGGCTTTCCAATTGGGAAGCGTTGTCCCGTATCTGGTTCCGCACGGCGAGGTCGGTGAAGATGTTATCAAACCAGAAATCCAGCGCCCTATTTGTGGAGGAAATTTCAGAAAGGGCGGGGGAAGAAAAGCCCTGCACGTCAGCCAGTTCAGTTCGCAGCCGGTACAGCTGGGTCGTCAGTGTGTTAAAAGCGGTCTCCGCAGCATCCACATGATTGTACTTGGCGATATGGGTGAGAATCCCCCTGCCGCCCCACACATCCCAGGTGGCCCAGCCATCGGCGCGGTCGAGTGAATCGTATGCCTGCCGGGCGGTATCGAGGGCGCGCATCGCGGCATGGCTTGCCTCATTCACCTCCGTCGCCTGGGTGAGCAGCCACAGGCGTTCCTGTTCCAGCTTTGCCAACTGCTGGCCCTGGGGCTGCGTGAGGCGGCCCTGCAACTCTAGCCGTTTCTCCTCCAGCCGCGATTGGTACTCCCGTGACAGGGATTCAAGCTCCCGGATGGCGCCAGTCAGCCTTGCCAACTCCCGTTCCAGTTCCCGCTGGTGGACGAGCGCTTTGTCATAGCGCGCCTTGGCCTCCACCTCTTCCTGTATCTCGCGCTCCGCTTTCTTGTCGTAGCGCCCGACTGTACGCAGGACGAAATTCGAGAAGGATTCCTTCTCCAGGTTCTCTACATCCCGCTGTTCCTTCTCATACGCCCGTAACAGGTTGGTAACCTCTTCCTGGCTCTGGGCCAGAAGTTCCGCCAACCGAGTTTGCTTGGCCAACAAAGTCGGCAACGCCCGCAGCCTGTCCCGTATCTCGGCCAGTGTCATCATGTACCTCCAGAAGAAATGAGTTCTGATAACAGTATATCGGATGCGGGACAGATTGAAAACTGCCGGTACCATTGAAAAGTGAAAGGGGTTCAAATGTCTGAGCAAAGAATCAAATTCGCCCTGCGCATCACGCCCGAGCTGCAAAAGCTGGTGGTCGACCTCTGTCCCCGGGACAACTGCCAGAGCCAGAACGAGTTCATCGAGAGGGCGATCCGGTTTTATGCGGGCTACCTCTCTGCACAGGACGCCACCGATTTCCTGAGTAGCGCATTGCTGTCGGTCCTCAAAGGCGCCGTCCAGGACAGTGAGCACCGACTTAGCCGCAACCTCTTCAAGCAGGCGGCGGAGCTCGGGACGCTCACCCGGGTCCTCTCCACCTACGAGGGCATCGATGGGCTGAACCTCTCCAAAATCCGCGGCCGGGTAATCCAGGACCTCAAACGGACGAACGGCATGCTGCGCCTGGAGGAGGCCATCCGGGACCGGGAGTGGATGGATGATCTGGACGAGGGCGGCGACTGATGCCCCGGCTCATCTTCAAGTGCCCCTACCTGCCGCCCGGGGCGAAGCGCGACCGCGGCGGCTATGCCGCCTACATCGCCACGCGGGATGGCGTAGAACTGGTGCCGGACGCAAAACGCCAACTGCCGGCCACCGAACAGCAACGTACCCTGATCGCACGCATCCTGCGGGATTTCCCCTCTGCAAAGGAATTCTTCGAATACGAAGACTATCTCGAAAATCCAACGAGGGGCAACGCCTCGGAGTTCATCGGCCTCGCGCTGGAGGACAACCGCATGGCGGCAGAAGGGCGGGCAGGATATGCGTCCTATGTCGCCCAGCGCCCGGGCGTGGCCCGGATGGGCACGCATGGTCTGTTTGGCGCGGAAGATGGGCCTATCGTCCTCTCCCAGGTGGCCGAGGAGATCCGGAATCATCCGGGCAACGTGTGGGTGCCCATCCTCTCGCTGCGCAGGGAGGACGCCGCCCGGCTGGGCTATGACAACGCCGAAAACTGGCGGGCCCTGCTGCGCGCCCACGCGGACACCTTCGCCAAGCATCTCAAGATCCCGCTCGACGACCTCGTCTGGTACGCGGCCTTCCACGATGAGGGGCACCACCCCCACGTGCACATGCTCTGCTACTCAAAAGATCCGTCCAAAGGCTTCCTCACGAAGGATGGCATCCGGGGCATCAAGTCGGAGCTCGTGCGGGACCTCTTCCGATGTGACCTGGAAGAGATCTACCAGCGGCAGACGTTGTACCGAACGGAGACGAACACCGCCGCCCGGGAGACGCTGCGCATGCTGGCCGAAGGGATGCAAAACGGTGTGCTGGACAATACGAAAGTCATGGAACTGATGGAGGAACTGGCCGGGCGGCTGCGTCATCACAGCGGCAAACTGGTGTACGGCTACCTGCGGCCGCCGGTGAAGGCACTCGTGGACAGGGTCGTCGATGCGCTGGAGAAAGACCCGCGCGTTGCTGCCGCCTATGCCAGCTGGTGGAAGGAGCGGCAAGCGGTCGTGCAGAGCTACCGGGACACGCCCGAGCCATATGTCCCGCTATCCCGGAACAAGGAATTTAAATCCATCCGCAACCTCGTAGTGCGGGAAGCGGTGAATCTCATGCGGGGTGATTTGTCGCTGGCATCAGAATCGCATCCCCAGATGACGGACAAGATGAAGTCTGGCGATCTGGAAGAACTCACCTCAGCCGCCGAAGCCGGCAGTGCCTATGCGCAGTTTCTGCTGGGCCGATTCTACCTGTTCGGGGATGCCGAGCTGCGCGACGAGCAGACCGCGGCCCACTGGCTGACACTGGCGGCCGACCGGGGCAACGCGCAAGCAGGATTTCTGTTGTCCCAGCGCGACCAGTGGGCGCGCGGTGCGGTGCTCTTGGCGGGCACACGCTTGCTGGCCGGCATCGGGCGGGTGTTTTCTGCCACGCCACCGCCTGCGCGCGATAGCGGTAAGCGGATGGTCCTTGACCGCAAGCGCCACCGGGAACTCCTGCACAAAAAAGGCCGCAGTGAAATCCACCTGCCCGAGCAGGAGCAAGAGATCTCATTGGGTTCATAAAAAACAAGAGAGGTGGTCCATATGCCGTACATCCTATTCACTGAAGACCAGAAGCGGCGGGCGGCGTCGGTCGACCTGCCCGCCTTCCTAAAGCTGCAGGGCGTCGAACTCAAACGCTCGGGAAAAGAATTCCGTCTGGCCACCGACCCTTACATCACGCTCAAGGGCAACCAGTGGTACGACCAGGGGGAGCAGCAGGGCGGGAATGCGATCTCGTTCGTCCGGCGCTTCTACGGCCGCAGCTATCCCGAGGCGGTCACCATGCTGTTGGAGGGCAGAGGCACTCAGCCTCTGCCCTCCGGCTTTGCGGAGCGGTCGCAGCAGGAGCGGAAATCCTTTGCGCTGCCGCCCAGGCATACCGACATGCGCCGGGTGTTTGCCTACCTCATCCGGCAGCGGTGCATCCCGGCCGGGATCGTCTCCCATTTCGCCCATGCCAAGATGCTTTACGAGAGCGCTGAACCTTCCAAGGATGGCGGGAAAGTGTATCATAATGCTATTTTCGTGGGGTGTGATGAAAACGGTACGCCCCAGCACGCCCACAAACGGGGGCTTAACTCTTTTGGCGAGAGCTTCCGCGGCAACGTGGAGGGCTCCGACCCCGACCACAGCTTCCACCACATCGGCAGTTCGGACAGACTGTTTGTGTTCGAGGCGCCCATCGACCTACTTTCGTTCATCGCCCTGCATCCTGACCATTGGCAGTGCCACAGCTACGTGGCGCTCTGTGGCGTGGCGGAGCATGCGATGGTCCGACAGTTGTACGCAAACCCGCATCTGCGGCAGGTGGTTCTCTGCCTGGACAACGACGAGCGGGGGCATGCCGCAACAAAGCAACTCACCTCGCGACTGGCAGAACTGGGATACCGTAATACAGAAGTGCTTCTACCAATACACAAGGACTGGAATGAGGATCTGAAGCCAAAGGCAGAACATCACTTGGTTGTTGAGCCGGGTGGTAACGAGACGCCCATCGCTTCTGCTACGCAGATGAGCATGGCGATTGAATTACAATGAAGGAGCGTGTACATGACGACCGAAACCGTACCCCTGATCCTTGTGATGGCCGGCATGATGATCATCATCTGCGGGCTGTCTGCTTTGTCCCACCGTTACTCGCTAGGAGGCATCAAGTCCCGCACGGTGGGCGACGGCCAGCACGGCACCGCCCGTTTCGTCACAAAGAAGGAAAGTCGGACCGTTTACACTCACGTCCCCTTCAAGCCCTGGTTGTGGCGGGATGGGTGGGAACTGCCCACCAGCCAGGGCGTCATCGTGGGCAGTGAAGGAAAGAGAGACCACGTGACGGCTCTAGTAGACGAGGGAGACGTCCACGTCATGATGATTGCCGCCTCCGGCGCCGGCAAGACGGCCTACTTCCTTTACCCCAATCTGGAATATGCCTGCGCAACCGAAATGAGTTTCCTCACAACGGACACCAAGGGCGACCTCGTGCGAAACTACGCAGGTATCGCCCAGGAGCGATATGGGTACCGGGTGGCGGTACTCGATCTGCGCAATCCTACCCGGTCAAGCGGGTTCAATTTTCTCTATCTGGTCAATCGGCATATGGATCTCTGGCGTACAGACCTTTCCAATCTCACCGCCCGGGCCAAAGCGGAAAAATATGCCAAGATCATCGCAAAAACCTTAATCAACACCTCAGGCGATTCCTCTGCATACGGGCCCAACGCCTTCTTCTACGACGCAGCCGAGGGCCTGATGACCTCTGTGCTGCTGATGATGGCGGAGTACCTGCCACGAGGGGAAACAGGTGGCGGGCAGCCTGTTGAAAAGCGCCACATCATCAGCGCCTACAAGTTGATTCAAGAACTGCTTGCGCCAGCACCCCAGGCGCCGGACAGCCAGGCGAAGCCCAAGTCCCAGTTCCAGGCCCTTATAGATCAGTTGCCACCTAACCACAAGGCCCGCTGGTTTGCAGGCGCCGCCCTGCACTCCTCCGACCAAGCTATGGCCTCGGTCATGTCTACAGTGCTTTCCCGACTCAACGCCTTCATCGATAGCGAGATGGAACAGCTGCTTTGCTTCGATACCGCCGTGGACGCAGAGATGTTTTGCAACGAAAAATGTGCGGTGTTTATCGTGCTTCCCGAGGAAGACAATACAAAATATTTCCTTGTTTCATTGTTTATCCAACAGTTTTACCGCGAGATCCTTTCCGTGGCCGACGAACAGGGTGGAAAACTCAAGCGACGGGTGGTGTTCTTCTGCGATGAGCTGGGCACCATCCCGCCCATCGACTCGCTGGAACTGATGTTCAGCGCCTCCCGTTCCCGCGGTCTGCTGATGGTGCCCATCGTGCAATCCCTCGGGCAGCTTCGCAAAAACTATGGTGCCGACGGCGCGGCCATCATCACAGAAAACTGCCAGGATGTCATCGCCGGGGGTTTTGCCCCCACCAGTGAAACGGCGGAGACCCTCTCCAAAGCACTCGGCAGCCGCACGATCCTCAGCGGTTCGGTCAGCCGAGGAAAAAACGACCCCAGCCAGACGTTGCAGATGATGGAGCGGCCGCTGATGACCCCGGACGAGCTGAAGGCCATGCCGCGTGGCAGTTTCATCGTGATGAAGACCGGCGAGCGCCCCATGCGCACCCGGCTGCGGCTGTTCCTCGAGTGGGGCATCCTCTTCGAGCAGCCGTATGAACTGCCGGAAAAGGGAAGCCGAAAGGTGGATTACGCTGACAAAGAGGAACTGGAGCAGGCCATCGCTGAGGACGACATCGTCTATAGGGAGCAGGCGGCGGGCGTGAAGGGGGTGCACGCCGGAAGCCCGCCCAGCGGCGGGGGACTACCTGAGCCGCGGACAGAAGTGTCCACTCGCCTCCGCCGAAGCGCCGCGCAAGCGCAGCGTATACAACAAAAAGGGGGAGGATAATCTTGGGCCACAACGCGTCCATCTACAGCGCAGAACTGCCCCACCGGGCCAAGATGGTGTACATGTACCTGCGCGATCGCGCCGACTTGGATGGCAAGTGCTGGCCTTCCATACGCACCATTGCGCGGGAGCTGAGTCTCTCCCGCAGCACGGTGAAGCGGGCGCTGCGCGACCTGGAGCAAGAGGGGCATCTGCGCCGGGAACCGCGCTACCGGGAAAACGGCAGCTGCAGCTCCAACCTGTGTTTTTTGGCATAAGCGCCAGGCGGTGGATAGCGCAAAATCGAACTTTTCCGCCAAGGGGCTCCCCTGTTCTTTTTGTGGACCTAGCCCCGGTCCATGGTGGACCGCCCAGAACTGCCCACCTGAAGAAAGGTAAGAGCAGAAGAAAAAGTGTTTGGCAAGCCTTCCTTATGCCGCCGGTGGTGCAGACATGGCAGGACAGCCGGCAGACCAAAACACCCCGCTGGATACGCACTTCCAAAGTGCCAATCCTGCGGGGTGCGGCCTGCCGGCTGCTTTTACCTTCTCTGTTCTGCCTGCTCTATCTTCTTCGCCATATCAATTAACAGGCCAATAGAATCACCGTCCATCGGCTTCGCGAGCGCAACCAACTCCTGCACATGGGCCGGGTGTTGTGCCCGGGTGTCAAAAAACTCCTCGAAGGTGACACCCAGGTATTCACAGATGTTGTACAGGCCTTCGATGGAGACATTGGCTTGCCGGTTTTCGATCTTCTGGATATAGGTCTTGTTCTGCCCAATGGACAGACTCAGCCCCATGGCCGACAGGCACTTCTCCTCCCGCAAGCCCCTGATGCGGTTTGCAATGAAATCCAGCACCCATTCGAGGGTATATGTTTCGCCCAACATGAAGCACCACCTACTTTCCTCTTCATTATAGGCGACACATTTGCACCGAATCTTCCTGACATGCGTTATTTCGCGTGACATTATGCTTTACATGCAGTATATTCAAAATACTACTGCATCACGGGCACATCGATGCCAAACAGATGCCAACAGGAGGTTACCATGGAACATGCATGTGCGTTCACAGGCCACCGTCCCGACCGGCTGGGATACGACGAAAAATCACAGGCCTCACGGAAATTGATCGAGGTATTGGCCTACCAGATCGAACAACAAATCCAGGCAGGTGTGCGGGATTTCTATACCGGCATGGCTCTGGGCGCCGACCAATGGGCGGCTCTGGCTGTCCTGAACCTGCGCGAAGTCGCGTATCCGGACATTCGTCTTATTGCAGTGCGCCCCTGCCCTACCCAGGCGAGCCGATGGACACCGGAGCAGCGACATCTGTATTACGACGTCATCCTGCCCAGCGCCGACGAAGTCGTGCTGATCTCCTCCCGGTACACGCGGGAATGCATGTTCGAGCGCAACCGCTACCTGGTCGATTGCGCCCGTAATCTGATCGCGGTATACGATGGGGAACAGTATGGAGGCGCAGCCTATACTGTCAAATATGCGGATCAATTGGGTCGGCGCATCACGACGATCCACCCCACAACACTGAGTGTAATGGTGGACGGGCAACCAGGGCCTTCCAGGCCCGAAGTCAGATAGCCGCTCGGAAAAATATTGACTTGTCGAATAATATCGGAATAGTACAAGTGGATTACAATCAAGTAATAACCAAAGAATAAGTTGCGTTGCTACAATTCCCCTTACATCGACAAAGGAGGGGAATTGGCAACCAGTGCCTACCTTGTTCCGCGCTCCCCTGTAAGGGGACGGCGGCATGCGGCACACAGGACACCCATTGGAACGCCCCAACCTTATAACACAAAGCGCCACGGCCTGTCATAGGGCCGCGGCGTTTTGCGTTTTATCTTTTTTCTGTACGCCACCCATCCGCGCGCCTCCCACGCAGAAGTTCTGCTCCGCGCAAAACTTCAAAAAAATGGGAGGCCAATATGGCTACAGAGAAACAAATCAAAAATCACGCCGCCTACTGCAAGAAAGTGGCATCAAACAGCCAAAAGAACGAATACCGCGGAAACGACAACGCGGCCAAACATATCACCCCTACCGGCATCTGGTTTGACGGCTACACGATGTCCATCGCGGATGAAGCCGCTATCGAAAACCACATCGCCGCCCAGACACCTGAAGACTGGCTGCGCTTTATCGAAAATGAACATCTTCATCAAGCATTACGCATGCTGTCCCCAAAGGATCTGGCCTTCGTCCATGAAATGTTTTTTGGCGGGTACTCACAGGCCCAGATGGGAGAAAAATTGGGCGTCAGCCAGCAGGCCATATCCAAACGATGGCTGCGCATCAAAAAGAAGTTGGAGACTTTTTTCAAAAAAGGGTTGTGAAAAACAGGGGGTGATGTGTCATAGAGAAATGAGGGCGCAACGATTCCAACTGGACCTTGCCCTGCGAGAAGAATATCCGGCAGCACAGATACGTTCTCCAACGCGCTTCGTGGAGAAGGACTTCACGGGGCGAGCGACGCCGGGGGATGCGCGAAGACCACCTGCGGCAGTATTACTGCCGTAAAAGACAGCCAAAGCGGGCGCGGCGCGCCGGCGGGGGATTATTCTTCCGCCGGCCGCCTCAGCCCCAAAGGTGCGAGCGACACCCATCCGCCCGGAAGGCAGCCCATGGCGGGCTGTTTTGCCAGAACAGCGTTGGAACTGATACTTCCGTCCAGCCACAGCTATCACGCAATGGGGGCGGCCAGCGGAGATCCCGGTGGAGGTGAAATTCCCATGTCGCGAAGCTACCCTTAAATCCTGACGGATTTGAGAATCGCCACTTCGCGGTCTGTGTCAAACCGGCAGGATAATATGCTGGGCATGCCGCCCTGGCGCTCTGAAAGAGGGGTGCCACAGCTCTTGGGGAAGTGGTGTCGAATACAAGAGCGCCTTCAATTTTACACACCAAGGGCGAAGTGCGTCTTCGCCTTTCGCCCTGATGGCAGATGCTACGGGGCCGTTCCGGCACTCGGGTAGTAGACCCGATTCGTGTTTTGGAGGAATGGCCCCGTCTTTGTGCTATCAGGCCACAATGGAGGAATATGCATATGGATCACAAACAGAATCTCACCGGCATCGCCGAATACTTCATCCTTAAAAGGGCCCTGCAATGGGCGGCCGAGCGTCTGGACCTGACCCATACCGTTCTCAAACGAGCGGATGTGCTGAATGCCCAGTCTTGCGGGCTTTCGGAAGAACATCTTTGTCGGGTATTGGTATAGGATTGAACCCGCAAACCTGGTAGTGTTGTGGATGGAAAGGATGATTGAGCAATGAAAAGTAGCGCACAGCGGCAGGCGGCCAACCTTGCGTCCGAACAGGATATGGGTGGCTGGCAGACGGCCTCCGCCCGGCAGACAGACGCTACCCGGCGGGTCGTCCGCATCGACCCGACCTACGAAGCCTCCCAACCAGCCAGGCTGCGCATCGCGGCCTATGCCCGGGTCAGCTCTGACAAGGATGCCCAGCTCGATTCCTTCGAGGCCCAGGTCAGCTACTACACCGCCCTCATCACTGCCCGCGATGACTGGCAGCTGGTCGACATCTACGCCGACGAGGGTATCACCGGCACCTCCACCCACAAACGCGAGGAGTTCCAGCGCCTGATGCGCGACTGCCGCAGGGGCAAAGTGGACAGGGTGATCGTCAAATCCATCTCCCGCTTCTGCCGCAACACGGTGGACTGCATCCAGACCGTGCGGGAGCTCACCGCCCTCGGCGTCAGTGTGCTGTTCGAGAAGGAGAGTATAGACACCGCCACCATGCGTGGGGAGCTGATGCTCACCGCCCTTAGCGACTTCGCACAGCAGGAGAGCCTTTCCATATCCGGTAACCAGCGTACCGCGGTGCGCATGCGCATGCAAAGCGGCTCTTTCGCCACACCCTCCCCACCCTTCGGCTATCGGCTGGTGAACAAGCAGTTGGAGGTGGAAGAGCGCGAAGCCGCCGTAGTGCGCTGGATCTTTCACCAATACCTTGCCGGAACCGGCCCAAACCGAATTGCCATCGCCCTATCGATGATGAATGTGCCTCGCCGCGGTGACCATACCGACTGGCACAAAAATGCCATCACATACATCCTGTGCAATGAGCGATACATCGGCGACGCTCTCTGGCAAAAAAGCTTCACCTCCGACACCCTCCCTTTTCAAAAAATCCGAAACCGCGGCGAGTTGGAGCGCTACTATGTCACCGACATCCACCCGCCCATCATTGACCGCGCTACTTTCGAACGGGCGCAACTGCTCATCGAGCAGCGCCGCCGTAAGCAATGCCATGGCCATGGGCCGCCAGAGTATCCCTTCACGCGCAAACTGATCTGTGGCACCTGCGGCCGCGCCTACCGCCGCAAGGTAAACAGCGGCAAAATCTACTGGACCTGCCGCGTTCACGACCGGAACGCTCAATTGTGCAGCGGCCCCCGTGTGCGAGAGACAGAGATCGAAAGAGCTTTCATCCGGCTGTACAACAAGTTGCGGTTGCACCAAAAGAACATCCTGGGTGCCATGGTAGACAACCTGTATGCCCTCAAGCGCAGCCTCGGCCTCGACAACCCGCGGGTGACCGAGATCATCGGGCAGATCAGCAAGCTGACTGGCCAGAACCGCGTATTGGGCGGCCTCGCGGCCCAGGGGTACATGGACTCTGCCCTCACCCTCGTTAAGCAAAACGAAAACAGCAGGGTGATCACCCGGCTGCGCGAAGAAAAGGACAGGCTGTGTGACCTGGATGGCCCCGATGAACTGATCCGCTTCACTCGCGACCTGGTGGCTGCTCTGGAAGAAGGGCCCACGCATCTCGAGTGCTTCGACGCCGGGCTGTTCGGTGATCTGGTGGACAAGATCATCGTGGAGGATTCTGAAACCCTTGTGTTCCGGTTGTTCAACCGGCTGGAACTGCGGGAAACTATAGAAAGGACGGTGCGTTGAAATGCCCCCAGGCATACGTACACTGCCCTTCGGTTACACCTGCGTCAATGGTCGACCGGAGGCCGACCATAAAGAGGCTGAACTCGTTCGACAGATATACGAGAAGTACCTCGAGGGTGCATCTTACAACACCCTCGCTGAGTGGCTGAATCTCGGGGATATACCCTACCGTCCCGGATGCCTAGAATGGAACAAGCATATGGTCAAACGCATCCTGGAAGATCACCGCTATCTCGGCGGGGCCGGCCTACCGGCGCTGGTGGAGGCGTCCATCTTCAGCGCGGCCGAAACGGTACGGCGCAGCAAAACAGCCGGTTTTCTCCCTCCGCCGGTATATGCGAAGCTCCTGCGCGGACGAATAGTGTGTGCCATATGCGGCAGCCGTCTGGTTCGAGATACCAAAAGGTATGCCCGCTGGGTGTGTGTTGAGGCTCCCGACGGCGAGGGCGGCACTCTACACCCAGCCTTTGCTGTACTGGAGGACGACCTGGCCGTGGGCATCCAGGCACTGCTCAACAAAATCACCGGAAACCCCGCTCTTGTCGCATATCCCACTGCTGAAATCGGCACCGTCAGCCTGGAGGGCGCCCGTCTTGCAAACGAACTGCGAAGGGAACTGGAACGGCGCAGCTGCGACGAAGCCCGTGCCATCGCCCTAATCCTTGCCGCCGCTGCAGAACAATACGCCTCGCGCGACAGCGGCGAAGCCGCGCGGGAAGCCAAGTGTCTACGGGAACGGTTTACAACAGTGGCGCCGCAATCAGAGTTCGACCTCCCACTCTTCCTCGATGCAGTCAGACAGGTGGCCGTCCATCCGGGTGGCCACCTTTCCCTTGTCCTCAGCACGGGCCAGCAAATCGCGGACAGCAATGTGTCACCCTGATCTGAATTTGATTCGAAAATCCCGCCGGAAGGAGGCCGCTTCATGGCCATGCCCGCCCAAGCCCTGCCCACCAATGTCGCGAACCTAGCCGTCATCCCGGCGAACCCGCAACTCACCCGCCCCGGCCGCGGGGCGAACATCCTGCGTGTGGCGGCCTATTGCCGCGTTTCCACCGAACAGGAGGAGCAGCAATCAAGCTATGAGGCGCAGATCGAATACTATACGCAAAAGATCAAGGAGAATCCCAACTGGCGCTTGGCGGGCATCTACCCCGACGAGGGCATCACCGGCACCCTGATGAAGAAGCGCAAAAACTTCCTGCGCATGCTGCGGGACTGCAAAAAGGGCAAGATTGATATGGTGCTGACCAAATCCATCTCCCGCTTTGCCCGCAACACCGTCGACTGTGTCCAGACAATCCGCGAACTCAAGGCCCTGGGCATCCCCATCCTGTTCGAGAAGGAGAACATCAACACGATGGAGGTGGATACCGAAACCTTCATTACCCTGCAGAGCTGCATGGCCCAGGCTGAGAGCGAATCGATCAGCGGCAATGTGAAGTGGGGTGTGCGGCGGGGCTTTGCTGCCGGTAAGGTTCGGTACAACTTCCAGAACTGGTATGGCTACGAGAAGGACGAGGATGGCCAGCCGTGCATCCGCCCGGAAGAAGCAGAGGTGGTGCGGCGCATCTATGCCGCTTACCTCGCCGGACATAGCCTGAAACAAATTGCCGATGACCTCAACGCAGCCGCCATCCCCACCCGCAAGGGCACCCCTTGGGCTTGCGCCGTGGTCCGTGGCATCCTGAAAAACGAGCGCTATTGCGGTGACGCCATCTCCCAAAAGACCTATGTGAAGGACTGTATCTCCAAAAAGGTGGTCAAAAACCAGGGCGAGCTTCCCATGTACTACCTGCAGGACGCCCACCCCGGTATCGTGGACCGCACCACCTGGCATCAGGTACAGGCCGAGACAGCCAAACGAACTGGCCGCCTGAAATCTTTGCCCCGGCCGGACACCACCGGTTTGCAGAAATACTCCGGCAAGTTCGCCTTGACGGAGTTGCTGGTATGCGGCGAGTGTGGTTCTCCTTACAAGCGCCGCACCTGGAAGTTGCGCGACGGCAGCCGGGCGGCCATGTGGCGCTGCGCCAGCCGTGTGGAGCACGGCCCCCTGTTCTGCAAGCAGTCGCCTTCCATCGAGGAGAGTCGCTTGCACGCAGCCCTTGCAACCACCATGCGGCAGTACCTCGGCAGTCGGGAACACCTACTCGAAACGCTGGAAGGCAATCTCACGACGGCTCTGGCCGCCGAGCATGGCCGTGGCACCCTGGCGGGCATGCTGCACCGGCAGCGTGAATTACAAAACGCCTTATATGAGCTGGCGGCGGTGCTGCAGGACGAAAGCGAGATTGCCGCCCATGCCACACAGCTGGACAGAATCCGGGATGAGCTGGATGGCCTTAAGGCCGCAATCGCACAGGCGGAGCAGGGAAAGCCAAAAACGGCGCTTGCCGCCATCACCGAAGTGCTGGAGCAGGCGCCGCTGGAGCTTGAAAACTATGACGATATGCTGGCCCGGCAGTTGATTGAACTGGTGCAGGTGGACGGTGGGGAGCAGGTCACCGTTACCTTCAGGGATGGTCGGACTGTGGTGCAGAGTCTTTGATGTCCGGCCAAGCACTTTCTATCTCGCATCAGCCGGTGTGACAAACCGGTAGCCGTACCCTTTTATCGTCTGGATATAATTGAAATCTTCGGGAGTTGGGCTTAGCTTGGCGCGGAGGTTCTTGATCTGGTTCCAAAGCTGCCAGTGAGACACCGAGTATTCTGCATGCCCCCAAACCTGGCTGAGCAGCCATTCGGGCGCCAGCAGGCGCCCCCGGTTTTCCATGAACAGGGTGAGCAAGCGGTATTCCTTGTTGCGCGGTTGGATCTCCCGCGCCCCCACAAATACCCGGTGATGAGCTGCATACAGGCGCACCTCCCCGTGCACCAAAACAAGCGGTTTGTCTGCGCCATGGCTGAGGCGATTGTAATAACGAAGAAACAGGGCCAGACCACGCTTGACATTGTCCTCCGGGTCTTTCGCCCACACACCGAAAACATCCGCGCCAAGTGAAAGTGCCAACGTGTGTTCGTCTACATCGTACTTGCTTTTGATAACGTGGATTGGAGCTGTCGTGGCTTCACGCAGGATGCCCAGCAGAGGCACGTAATCGATGGAGTCAGCATTGATGCCGATTGCAATGTATTCCCGCTTTTGGAGCATCTCCATCGCCTCGTGCATACTCAGGGCACGGCAAAGCTGAATCCCGTGCTTTTGCCAGACGGGGAGCTGTACAGAGTAATTACGGTCGGAAGCATCAATTGATAGTAGATCCTCTAAGATAGAATCACCTCTCACCAACCCCTCCATATACCATAGTCAAGGATTCCTTTTTAGCTAGTGCAAATGTTTCCTCTGTATCAAAATAGCACAATCGTCTTAATTGCTCATACTCTTGCGGAATATTTATCAAAGCAAGAAAACGAACTCAGAAAAGGATTTCCGCACTTTCGCATCATCCGTAGGACGCGTCGCACATCGCCTTCACGTTTTCCAGACGCGCGTTGGGCGGGATGCAGCAGCCCATCGAGTTGATGTACCCGGGGCCCATATCCTCGATCAGCCTGCGGGCGTAGGTATAGCACTCGTCGGGCGTTCCCAGAGTGAGCATGGACGGCGGTACGTCGCCGCTGATGCACATGTGGTCGCCCAGGATTTTCTTGCTCTCGTAGATATCGGTTGCCCCGTCCAGTTCCAGCACACATTTTTTGGCGGGCAGCTCCTTGAACAGGTCGATATCCCGCAGCCAGTCCGCGTCCAGATGCAGGAGAGGGACCTGCCCCTGCTCGATGACCAGTTCTGCCAGGCGTCTGAAATAGGGCCACACGAATGTTTCCATCTGGCCGCGGTTCATGAAGGCGCTGGCCGTGCGCCAGCCGCCGATCCAGGGCGCCGTGGAGTGGTTGCGCTGCATGGCGGCAATCGAATCTTTTTCGATAAACTCCATCGCCACATCCATGGCCGCAACCACCTTGTCCGGGATCTTGCGCAGGTCGCCGAAGAACTTCACCATGCTGCGGCCGCCGCAGAAGAATTCAAACGGGGTGGCGATATTCACGCCCATGGCGACGCATGGGTATCCCCGCTCGAACAGCTGCGGCACCATCTGCGGGATCTTGCCAAAATACGGCCCCACCTGTCCCATCAGGTTGTCCAGCCGCTCGGCATAGTATTTCTGCACCCACGGCTCGAAGCCGCCGCTGATGATCTCATCATAGTCCTCGACGCTCATCAGCTGCTTTTCGTCCACCTGCCAGATCTCATCGTCCGCCAGCTCGATGCCCGGCATCTTCACCTTGCTGAGCCAGGACGTTCCCAAAAGGCGGGGGTCATACGCCATGTGCTCCAGGATATCCGCCCGCAGGTACTCCATCATGTCCAGCTGCGCCGCCACCCCTTTTACCGGGTCGCGCACGAACTCGCCAATCGTCATGCCCGCCTGCCGCCCCGCAAAGGAGTCCATGGTCAGCATGATGGGCGCCCGGTCCTGGGGTGCAAAATGCACGGCGGCCATAAAGCGGCCCATCCGTTCGCCAAACTCCGGCCTCATCGGAGGCATTCCCATATCAGCCATTTTCTTCATCCTTTCTCAATGTACTGCTGCTGTACTGCGCCTTGCGGCGTTATGCACCGGCTTACGCGCCCACAAATTCCTGCGCCAGGCGCACCGTATCCTGCGGGCTCTGGCAAACCTTGTCCGCCCCGGAAAATGCCAGTGTGGATGCGTCCACCGGTCCGCCGCCAATCAGCAGCAGAATCCCGTCGTCCAGCCCCGCGTCCCGGATGGCGTCCACTGTCGATTTCAGTGAGGGGAACGCCGTGGTGAGCAGGCAGCTCATGCCCACCGCTTTGGGCTTGTATTCCTGGATCGCCTCCACAAACTTCACGGGAGGCACATCCACACCCAGATCCACCACATGGAAGCCATTCGAGCGCATCACCGAGATGACGATGTTTTTGCCGATGTCATGGATGTCGCCCTGCACGGTGCCCATCAGGAAGGTGCCGAACTTTGCCTCTCCGCCGCCCGCAAGGTCCCCCAAAAGGGCCTCCGCTTCGCTGAACATCTCGGCCGACAGGATCAGCTCGGACAGGTAATACTCCTTCTCCTCAAACTTCTGCCCCACATTGACCATGCCCTGCTGCAGGTCGGCAATGATTTCCAGCGGGGGGGTACCCGCGTCGATGGCCTTTTGCACTTCCGCGTACAGAAGGTCATCGTCCAGTACGGTCATGGCGTTCACGATGGCTTCATTCATCGAACACTCATCTCCTTTTCTTGTCTGGCGTTTGTCACGGTTTTCAGGCCGTTGGCAGCATACATTCGGTGATGGCCTCCCGGACCTGCGCCTCTTCCATGGACAGCAGGATCGCCACCAGGGTCACCCGGCCGGCCGCAGGGACGCCGGCTTTAAATTCCGGCGGGCCGCCCGTGGTGAAAAACAGGCTTGTTTCAGACAGTTCCAGCGAACCCTTGATATGCCCGATGATCCCGCCCCGGGCTTTTATCGCGGCGGTAAGCAGTGCCAGGCGTTCTGTCAGCGTCGCCCTTGCCGCCTCTGGGGGGCCGGGCAGTTCCAGCCGCAGCGTAGCCACCAGCGCGTCCTCGTGCCGGTGTACCACAAGGGCCTCTGCATCGTGATGCGCGTGGCCGCACGCGTGCGTACATCCATCCTCATGGTGGTGTGCCTCGTGGCTCATGCTTCCACCCCCATGACCGCCTGCAGCACGTCCCGCTCCAGTTCATCCTTTGCGCAGATGGGCAGTACCGCCGCCGCCCCGTTCAACGCGCTCAGTTCTTTCGTCACCTTTTCCAGGGTGCCTTCATCCACCAGGTCGGCCTTGTTCAGCAGTAGCACGTCGGCCGGCATGATCTGCCCCTCCATCAGTGGGCGCACGTCCTCGATGAGCTCCTCAAAGCGCTCGGCATCCACCACGGTGGCCACCCGCAAGCCCTTGCATGCAGGTGCGTATTTCTCGATTGTATCGACGATCCTGCCGGGGAAGGCAAGCCCGGTTGTTTCGATGAACACCCATGCGGGCGCATATTGCTGGGCAATCTCGTTCAGTCCCGCCACAAGGTCGCCCGAAAGCGTGCAGCAGATGCATCCCGCAAACAAGTTTTTTACCGTGAGGCCGCGCTGCTCCAGCAGCAGCCCGTCTATGCTCACGTCGCCAATCTCGTTTTCAAGTACGGCCAGTGGGGTGCCCCCGGTGGGAAGCATGCTTCCCATGTATCTGGCCAGCTGCAACAGAATGCTGCTTTTTCCCGCTCCCAAAAAACCACCGAGCATCAAAACTTGCATGGGCGCCCCCATTTGTCGGAATTTCAGACAGACTACATGTTATATATACTAAATCATCACTACATCTACAGATTCTCAAAGTCCAGATTCAAGGTCGGGTTGGGTACGGTAGCCTGTTGGTTTTCCATATTGTACCTCCTGATATCGAGGGGCTTTAGTTTGTTTTGCCGATGGTCTTGTTGCTGAGCAGCAGCGAGAGCACCAGAGCGACCACGCTGATTACCGCGAAAAGGATGAACACGTTGCGGAAGCCGAGCGGCACGTTGGCGCCGGCGGCCGCCAGCACGGCGGACACGATGATGAGCGCGAAGGAGCGGATGCCCACCACCACCGGCACGATGAGCTTGTTGGCGGCGGCAAAGTCGAACCGGCCGAACACCTGGATGGCCATGGAGGGCATCAGGTTGCCAAGGCCGCCCAGCTCGCAGGCAAACACTACAACTGAGACAATGGAAATGGGGATGCTGTTCACAGCAAGACCAATGACACCAATGACCATTGAAATCGTCCACAGCGCACAGAAGATAATGACCGTCTTCTTGGTGCCGACTTTCTGGTCGATGGCGCCCCAGGCATAGCTGGCGGGGATGCCGATGATGCTGGCGATGGTCAGCCACAGAATGCTCTGGTCGGTGGAGAGGCCCACAGACATCAAGCGGGGCACCATCTGGATCATCACGCCGATGAGGCCCATGAACAGCAGGCCAAAGATGATGGTGATAAGCCAGAACTGCCCGGTTTTCAAGAGTTTCCCGATGGTGAAGGATGACTTGTAGCTGCCCAGCGCCGCCAGGTTGCGCTTCTGCTCTTCTTCACTGATGGGCTCGTTGTCGGGATAAGCGCCCTTTTCTTCGGGATAACTCTTGAACCAGAAGAGGGTGACCAGCCTGAGTATAGTGATCGATTTATAGTTGATTATTATGCATGTTTGCACTGATCTGCTTCCCCGCTGGGGTGTTCAAATTTTCACTATTGGTGCAGGTAAATGCGGCCAACAGAATCGAATAATACTTGTTTTGCACCGTGTCCGTCCGGCTGGTCATCACGACCGGCGAGCGGGTGCCGCAGAGGGCGGCGGCGGTCCTCACCCCGGCGATGTATACGAGCGACTTGAAGAAGATGTTGCCCGCGCACAGGTCCGGCATCAAGAGGATGTCCGCCCGCCCGGCCACGGGGTCTTCGATTCCCTTGTGGGCCGCGGCCTTCCGGGAGAGCGCATTGTCCAGCGCCAATGGCCCCCCTACTACGCAGCCGGCCAGCTTTCCGGCTTTGTTTGCACGCACCAGTTCCGCAGCATCCACCGTGCTGAGGATTTTTTCGTTCACCTCTTCCAGCGGGGTGACCACGGCCACCCGCGGTTCCTCGATGCCAAGGCGGTTCGCCAGGTGCACCACATTGCGGATAAGGCCTTCCTTTGCGGCATAATCAGGCGAGATGTTCACCGCGCAGTCGCTCACAATCATCAAACGCGTTTCTTGTGTGTCAGGGTCTGCGAACTCGAAGACCGCCGCCTGGCCGAGCAGGGCACCGGGCGGCAGCAGGCCACCTTCCTTATCCAGCACCGCCCGCATGAAGGACGAGGTCTGCATCAGCCCCTTCATGGGGATATCCGCCCTCCCCTGCCGCACCAGCGAGACGGCCAGCGCGGCCGCCTCGCTTTCAGGGCCCACGTGGGAGACGATCTCATAGTCCTCCGCCCTTGCGCCCAGCTCTGCCAGGAGCGAGCGGATTTTCCCCTCGTCCCCGATGAGGATGCCCTTCACCACGCCTTTGTTTTGCGCCTGCACCAAAGCAGCCAGCGCCGCGTCGTCCTGGGCGTTTGCCAGCGCCACCACCGGCCTTTGGGGCAGACGCAGCACCTGCTGTTCGATCGCGTCGAAACCGGTAAACCGTTCCATCTCTGCTACGCACCTTCCCCTTGCAGGGGCGCTCTAATCTCGAGCGCTTCTGCCTTTTTTGTCAATACTAGATAGGCGTTCTGCGCCAGCGAATCCATCTCGAACTCGCCGGGGTAAACGTGGATCGGCGCGATGAATGCCACCTGCTCGCTCATCCAGCCTACCAGCAGCTTGGAATAGGCGATGCCGCCGGTGAACAGGATGGCATCCACCTCGCCGTGTAGCACGGCCGCCATGGCGCCGACCTGCTTGGCCACCTGGTAGCACATGGCCCGCAGCACCTCTTCACTTTTGGCATCACCGGCTGCAGCTGCCTGCTCCACCTTCAGGCAGTCGCCCTCACCAAGGTGGGCCACAAGCCCGCCCGCGCCATTGATCTTGCGCAGGATCTCCTGTTTTGTGTACCGGCCGGAAAAGCAGAGTTCTGCCAGCGCGCCGGGCGGCAGGGTGCCGGCGCGGTTGGTGGAAAAGGGGCCGTCCCCGTCCAGCGCGTTGGGCCCGTCCACCATCCGTCCCTTACAATGCGCGGCCACACTGACGCCCCCGCCCATGTGCACGATGACCAGGTTGAGTTCTTCGTAAAGGCGGCCGGCTTCCTTGGCATACAGCCGCCCCACCGCCTTGTGGTTGAGCGCGTGGAAGCTGCTGCGCCGAGGCAGCTCTGGCAGGCCGCTGTAGCGGGCCAGTGGGTGAAACTCATCTGTGCTGGGCGTGTTCGCCGTGAGGGGAATAGGCCCCAGCTTTCCAAAATCGAAGGCCAGCTGGACGCCCACGTCGGTGGGGTGGGTGCCGTATAGGCCGCTGCGGCACTGTTGCACCATCGTCTCATTGATGCGGTACACGCCGCCGGGGATGGGCTGCGTCGCGCCGCCCCGGCTCACGACGGCATCCATACCGGCGAGATCCAATCCCTCTTCGGCAAGCCAGGCCAGGATGGCCGCCCGGCGGTAGTCGTACTGGTCCCACACCGTCGGGATGGCGGCCACTTCATCGTGCGGGTGCTGCAGTGTGGCCTTGCAGATGCAGGTTTCGTCCTCGTAATAGGCAACCTTGGTGGACAGCGAACCCAGGTTGATCACAACGATCTTTTTTCCGCTCATATGTTTTTCCCTTCGCAGAGTAATACGTGCTCCGTGTCATGGCCGCTTCGGAAGGCCCAGCATTGCACGGGCCTCGTCTGGCGTGGCCGGCTCCATGTCCAGCTCGCGCAGAATGCGCACCATGCGCTGCACAAGCTGGGCGTTGCTCTGGGCAAGCTCACCCTTACGGTAGAAGATATTGTCCTCGAAGCCCACGCGGATGTTGCCGCCCTTGAGCAGGGAATACACCGTTCCCTCCAGCTGGCTGGCGCCGATGGCCAGCGTGGTGAAGTTGACCCGGGCGTCCTTTGGCAGCATCTCTATCATCATGTCCAGGTGCTTGTGGCTATATGAGATGGAGCCCTGGCTTACCTTGTTCATGCCCATGACGAATGAGATGGAAACCGGGTCGTCCAGCACGCCAGCAGGGTAAAGCGTGGCAAACACGTCCTCTACCGTGACGGGGTTGAAGCATTCCAGTTCCGGCTTGATGCCCAGCTCCTTCATCCGGCCCGCTGTTTGCACCAGCCAGGGGCGCGTCCACTCATAGATCAGAGTCAACTCTTTCCAAGAGGTAGCGATGAGCGAACAATCCAGCGAGCACATCTCCGGCCGCACGTCGGCCGGCAGGCTGAGTGCCGCCAGCCCATCGTCCGCCGTAGAACCGGGCCGGGTGGCCGGCGCCGTAGAATTTTGCAAAATCAAATCACACCGCGCGCGGATAAGGCTGTTGATCTCACCGAACGTATCCGCGTCACAGCTGGAGCGACCGTCCTTATCGCGTGTATGAATGTGCACAATGGATGCGCCCGCGTTGTAGCAATCATAGGCGGAACGGGCAATCTCATCCGGCTGTTCGGGCAGGGCGGGGTTTGCGTCCTTGCCGTGGAAGGCGCCCGTCTGGGCTACCGTGATGATCACCTTTCTGGCCATACTCTTGTCCTCCCCACTTCGTCAAAATGTGGGTGAAATATAGCATATCGGCGCACCCTTTTCCATACAGAAGTAGACACACCAAGCCGGAATGTACACAAACATAACAATCGCACTTCCACCGTTGCATAGTCTCCGGCACCTTTATTCGTCAAATACGACAAATGGCAGACGACAAAAAAACAACCCGGCTGAAAAGCCGGGTTGTTTTCCTTTATCACCGGGCGGCTTCCGTCACATCTTCCCTGAAATTGTAAAACGAACCGAAGACTACCTGCGCCGCCATGGAGGACAGTTCTATACAGGAAATGTCATTGTCATCGAATAACCAGTAGGTATACAGCGCAATCAACGACGATGCCAGCATGTACTCTACCGCTCCCCGGTGCATGTACCTGTAGCGGGTTGCATCGTGGCTGAGCTTTTGCCGGATGGAATAGGAGATGTTGCGCTTCCACCGGTATTGGAACTGCGCATCGCCGCGCCCGCTCAGCAGGGTTTTGAAGATATGCCTGTTTTCATGAATATAGCAAATCACCTCGTACAGGTTTGGGAAGGGCTCGCCGCGCTTGTACTTGCTGTAATCCATATATACCAGATCCCGATTGAGGGAAGCCATGTCATCCAGCAGTTTGTTCTCCGCCGTTTCCAAAAGGTCATACTTGTCGCTGAAATACTTGTAAAACGACGCCCGGGACACACCGCTTTTGTCGCACAATAGCTTTATGCTGATTTTTTCCAGTTCCATGCGGCTGTATAACTCAAAAAAGGTATCGATCAAATGTTGCCTTGTTTGGTTGCTGTTAAATTCCTGCCGGTTTTCTGCCATAAAAACCTGCCTTCCTAACTAAAACAAATAGGGGTTGACGCTGCACTCCAAGCCAAGAGTACCATGCAATTCAACTATATTCAAGACCACTTGTTGGGTAGAAGTTTACATTCTGACGAATACTGTCAACCAAGAAAACAATTTGGCGGCAGATGATATCGTCATCAACAGGAGGATTTGCTATGGTGGAACCACAAAAGGCCGACACACACCATCCACTTACATTACGGAGACAATATCATGTTGAGACGAAAAGTTCCTCTGCCGCCAGGCTCTGAACAGAAGAGCTATTACAAGTACTATGACCGCGAGATGACCCCACCCCCTGACGAAAAGGTTGAGGTGGCCAAGGCCGGCCCCCGCCCCAATAACGGCGCCCGGCTCATCCAGGACAGGGATCATTTTTTGGATCTTGGCTACCAGCCCTACGAGACTGGCTACTGGGTGCTGGACGACGGTTCTGCATCGCTGGCTAACTGCACCTACATGCCCGGCGTCACCTGCGAGATGCTGCAATGGTGGTATGCCTGGCATGCGCTGGACCCGCTGCGCTATGCCATCTGGGACCCGGAAGATCACTTTGGTATCACCATCGGCAACGACGTGCGCAAAAAAATACTGGATCCGAATGTGCCGCTGGAAGAAAAAAGCTGGGGCGTGCTCCATGATGTGGTGGAGGCGTTCGAGTGGAACCTCGAACCTGAAAAGGTGGTCATCATGTTCGAGAACCCCTGGAAGATGGGGTTCAACCGCGCGCGTTATGGGAAGGACAGCGAAAACTGCTGTTTCCTCGTTGTGGTGAACGGCGAATCGGGCACCGAAGACCACCGGGTAAACTCGGTGATGGTGCATATGGCGCGCCCTGTGCAAGGCGGCGTCGAGTTCCGCACCCGTTTTTGGAACGGCTGGAAGATCGATGAAAGCGGGAACCCTGTCAAAACGCTGCCCGACGGCATCACGGTGCCGGTGGAGATCCCCCGCATGATCTACGAGCACAACATCAAGGAATATACGAACCTGGCCACACTTCTGCCCCTTGTGTATGCCGAGGAAAAAGAAAACTGGTAAGTTCGTCGTGTACGCTCATGTATAAAAGGAGGAAAGAAAAATGAAAAAGTTCGTTTCTATCGCGCTTGCGTCCCTGATGGCACTCGTTCTGTTTGCGGGCTGTGGCGGCGGCAGCGGCGCTGCCAGCGGTGGCAGCACAGCCGCTAACGACAGCACGCCCGCGTCCACCGGCGGCACCGGCTCGGCCGCCGGCAGCGAGGCGGCCCCGGCAAACACCGGCAACGCAGAGTTCGAGTTCAATGTGAACTACACCGTGCCCGAATCTTCCGGCAAGGGCCTGAAAGACTATTGCGACAGCATTGAAGAACAGAGCGGCGGCCGCATCAAGTTCAACCACTATTTTGCCAACAGCCTCATGAGCATTCCCGAAATTCCAAAAGGCTTGCAGGACGGCATTGCCGACATCTCGTACATGCCTGTTACCAACTACCAGCAACAGTTCCCGCTCAACGCGCAAATTCTGGCCGTGCCCTTCCTGGGCCTGCCCAACCTCCAGGCCGCCAGCGATATTTTTGCAAAGCTGTACGAGGAATTCCCCGAACTCAGCGATGAGATGACCAGCCAGGGCATCACCCCGCTGTCCAGCTATCCCAACGCGCCTTACCAGATCATGATGGCCTCGGGCACCGAGATCAAAGTGCCTGAAGACATGAACGGCCTCAAGCTCATCAACTCCTCGCCCGAACTCTCCGAGCTGATTGCCCAGAGCGGCGGCGCCCCGGTGAACCAGCCCCCCACCGAGTACTACTCCAGCCTGGAAAAGGGCGTGGCCGACGGCGTCATCAACCACCTGCCCGCCGGCATGGCCTTTGGCATCCTGCCCGAGCTCACCGAACAAGTCATCCTGTTTGGCGACAAGGGCTTGTACTACAACTACGTGATTACCGGTATGCGCACCGCCAGCCTGGAAAAGCTGCCCGAAGACCTGCAGGCGCTTTTCTTCGGCGACAATGTAGACACCATGCGCCAAACCGAGGTGGACGTGATGAGCGGCACTGTAGATGCGTGCGTCAAGATGCAGGAGGATGCCGGCAAGACGATCGTCACCCTCACGGACGATGAGATCAAAGTGTGGCAGGACGCCACGGTCGATTTCCGCGAGGCGACCATCAGCGCGCTGGAAGCGGACCAGCCGGTGGCCCGCGCTATCTACGACCGCGCCATCGAGCTGATCGCCGAGTACGACAGCTAACCCATCCGGGGTTTTGTGGGACCGGGAAGCAGCTTCTGTTTCCCGGTCTCCCTCCTATCGCTTTTTTGCAAGGTCCGGGCGTCCGCGCTATCCTTCCATGCATGCGCGGGCGCCACTTCACCCAAAGGTGTGAAAGTGTGAG
>JAVBQQ010000072.1:0-28109 GCA_031548875.1 Oscillospiraceae bacterium | reverse complement strand
ATCGTGAAGTAGAACGGCCCAAAAAGGCGGGCGGAAGGCGACGGTGTTGCTTGCAACATATAGTGTAGCACGCAGGTGTGGTAGGGAGAATCGAAAATTGTAACTATTTGTGCCGCATAAAATAGAATGGCGTTTTTCGAGCGTCGCTTTTGGCTGTTCCGGCACTTTTGTACTTGAGTTTATAGCTTTGGTACGGCCCAAACCACTATTTGACTTATTTGGCAGGGGCGCTTATAATATTGTGGTCAAGAGCGGTTTTTTAGCGGTGTTGAATATGATGTACAAGGTTGAACAATACATTGTAGCCTGCTGTTTTTCTAGAAGGTCTTCGGGAAATATGGGGAGTTGAAATGAAAGTCGTCATACTAGCGGGCGGTCTTGGCACCCGCATATCGGAAGAATCTCATCTGCGGCCAAAACCGATGATCGAGGTGGGCGATAAACCGATTCTTTGGCATATTATGAAGATATATTCTTCGTATGGGTTTAATGATTTTATTATATGCTGCGGCTACAAAGCATATGCGATCAAGGAATATTTCGCCGATTATTATCTGCACAATTCGGATGTGACATTTGATTTTCGTGAGGGCAATGCGTTGCAGATCCACTCCAACACCGCAGAGCCGTGGCGGGTCACGCTTGTGGATACCGGTCTGAATACCATGACGGGCGGACGCGTGAAACGCATACAACCCTATATTGGGAACACCGCATTTATGCTTACCTACGGGGATGGCCTTGCGGATGTTGACATTGGCCAACTTGCCGGATATCACGCATCACACGGCAAGCTTGCCACGATCACGACAGTGAACGTGGGGCAGCGGTTTGGTGTGTTGGATATTGATAAAGATGGATCCATCATTGATTTTCGTGAAAAATCAGACGATGATGGCAGTATGATAAACGCTGGCTTCATGGTGTTGCAGCCGGAAGTGTTTAGTTATCTGGAAAATGACGAAACCGTGTTGGAGCACGCTCCATTGGAAAACTTGGCAGCCGACGGGCAGTTGATGTCGTACCGGCATACGGGGTTTTGGCGTTGCATGGATACACAGCGCGACAAACAGGCGTTGGAAAAACTTTGGGCAGAAGACAAGGCTCCCTGGAGGGTGTGGAAATGAGCTTTGGCTTTTGGAATGGCAAACGGGTGTTTGTAACGGGGCACACAGGCTTCAAAGGCGCTTGGCTGTGCCAGGTGTTGTCCCGTGCCGGCGCCGATGTGGTGGGATATGCGCTGCCGCCGCCCAGTGGACCCAACCTGTTCGCGCTGTGTGGTACAGACAAGCGTGTGCACAGCGTTTTAGGGGATGTGCGGGACAATGGAGCGCTTATAGATGCCTTTAAAAGGGCTGCTCCCGAAATTGTTTTCCATCTTGCGGCGCAGCCTCTCGTGTTGGACAGCTATGCCCGGCCGGCCTATACATATGAAACAAATGTGATGGGAACCGTGAACATTCTGGAATGTGTGCGGGAATATGGAACGGTCAGATCTTTCTTAAATGTAACAACAGACAAAGTGTATAAAAACAATGAGTGGGTATGGGGCTACAGAGAGACCGACCGTCTGGATGGATTTGACCCCTATTCAAATTCAAAGTCGTGCTCGGAATTGGTTACGGCCAGTTACAAGCGCTCTTTTTTTGAGGAAAGCACCTGTGCTATTTCCACTGCGCGGGCGGGCAATGTGATTGGCGGCGGCGATTTTGCGGAGAACCGCATCGTGCCCGATTGTGTGCGCGCCGCCGAGAAGGGCGCAGTGATACAGGTGCGCAACCCGTACTCCACGCGTCCGTACCAGCATGTGTTGGAACCATTGGCGGCCTATATGTTGATTGCTGAAAAGCAGTATGAAGACGCCGCGTTTTCGGGAAGTTATAATGTTGGACCAGATGAAAACGACTGTGTGACCACGGGCGAGCTTGTAGATCTGTTTTGCGCCGCATGGGGCGACGGGCTCTCATGGGAAACGGTAGCTGCCCAGCAGAAGCACGAGGCGGCATACCTGCATCTTGATTGCTCAAAGCTCAAATCGGTCTTGGGTTGGCAACCGCGCTGGCGGTTGGACACAGCCGTGGGAAAAACAGTGGAATGGGCGCGCGCGTATCTGGAAAAACGTGACGTGGACAAAATTGTCGGCGAACAAATCGAATCGTTTTTTGCGGAGGAATGAGATGCTGGAAAATATAAGCGAGTTGGAAGCAAGACGGCAGATCCTGGGTATGGTTGCGGAATATTGCCGCACATTCCATACCAAGACATCGGAGTTCACTCCGGGCCAGTATATTCCATATGCCTCGCGCATGTACGACTCGTCTGAAATGGAAAACCTTGTGGACAGTGCCCTGGATTTTTGGCTTACGGCCGGCCGCTATGCCCAACAGTTCGAAAAAAAGTTTGCCGAATATCTGGGCACCAACCACTGCGCGCTAGTCAACTCCGGCTCTTCCGCCAACCTGTTGGCTTTCATGTCGCTTACCTCGCCGCTTTTGGGCGAACGCGCCATCCTGCCGGGTGATGAGGTGATTACCGTTGCAGCGGGTTTCCCCACCACTGTGTCGCCCATCGTACAATACGGCGCTGTGCCTGTTTTTGTGGATGTGAGCATCCCGCAGTACAACATAGATGTTTCACTGCTGGAAAGTGCGCTCTCGCCCAAAACGAAGGCCGTGATGGCGGCACACACCCTTGGGAATCCGATGGATCTGCAAGCACTGCGCTCTTTTTGCGACAAGCATGCACTTTGGCTGGTGGAAGACAACTGCGATGCGCTGGGCTCTGTGTGCACGGTGGACGGCGAAGAGCGCCTGACGGGCACCGTGGGGGATATCGGTACGTCCAGTTTCTACCCGCCACACCACATGACGATGGGCGAGGGCGGAGCGGTCTATACAAACAACCACCTGCTGTCCAAAATTGTTTTCTCTTTACGGGACTGGGGCCGCGACTGCGTATGCAGTTCAGGCCAGGATAACCTATGCGGCCAGCGTTTTAGCGGACAGTACGGCGAACTGCCCCAGGGATATGACCACAAGTACGTGTACTCCCACTTCGGCTATAATCTGAAGGCCACTGAAATGCAGGCGGCCATAGGTTGTGCACAGCTGGAAAAGTTTCCGTCCTTTGTGCTGCGCAGACGGCATAACTTTGAGCGCCTGTACAAGATACTGGAGCAGGCGGGCGATAAACTGGTGTTGCCACAAGCGTGCCCCGGCTCTAAACCCAGCTGGTTTGGCTTTTTGCTCACATGCCAAAACGGCGCAGAGCGCACAAAGATCGTGCCAGAGCTGGAGAAAAAGGGCATTCAAACCCGGATGCTGTTCGCAGGCAACCTGATAAAGCATCCGTGCTTTGACCGCATGCGCAGCACCGGTAAGGGATATCGTGTAGCAGGCGGCCTTGAAAACACAGACCGCATTATGCGCGACACATTTTGGGTGGGTGTGTACCCCGGCATGACGGACGCAATGATCGACTATATGGGTGAGGCGGTATTAGAGGCTTTGTGGTGAAAAAGATGCTGGAAAAACTGGGTGTGCACAACCGGGAAGATGCAAAACGCCTTTTTGTCCAGTTCATAAAGTTTGGCGTCATCGGTGTGTCGAATACATTTATCTCCCTGCTGGTATATTATGTAGTACTTTTCATCAACCGGGATTGGTATATCGCGGGGCATGTGCTTGGCTGGGTAATCAGCGTGGCAAATTCGTTTTTTTGGAACTACAAGTTTGTGTTCACCACCAAGCCAAAACCGGTGTGGAAGGCGTTGCTGAAATCGTATTTGTCGTATGGTGGTGTATTTATACTTACCACCGTGCTTTTGTTTGTTCAGGTAGAGTTCATTGGTATACCGGATACCATTGCACCCATCGTGAATTTGGTCATCTCTGTTCCACTGACCTTTTTACTCAACAAGCTTTGGACGTTTAAGTGAGTCCCAGACAAAATGTGATTTGTGGAGTGTTGTGTTTGGAAGATTTTTCGACATATGTTCGGCGGATACTGCGGCAGTACAAGCGCATGGAAACGGCTGATTATTTGATCTGCATCCCGGTGTACCAGGACGACGGCGAGATTGTTGCGTATCTGCGCCCGATAACGGCAGATTTCCGCAAGACGATCCCCCAGTGCGTAGCCCTTTTGAGCCAATGGAGGGTTGAAAATCCTTCTATTGCCACGGGTACCTTCACCGTGACACACGAGCGAACCATGAAGTGGCTGGACAACCTTGTGGTGAACAACGACGACCGCATCCTGTTCATGATACAGGCGCTGGATGCAAACTACCTTGGGCATATTGGGTTTGCGGCGTTTGACGAGACTGACCGATCCGCGGAGATCGACTCTGTGTTGCGCGGAGTGAAGGATGCCTCGCCCGGTCTTATGCAAGCGGCCATGAAGGCCATCATGGCATGGGGACAAAAGGAACTGGGGTTGGCGGCCATCCATCTGAAGGTTTTTCACGACAACCCGCATGCGATTTGTTTTTACGAACGGTGCGGATTTGAAGACGCGGGCCGCATCCCCCTTGTCAAGGTGGTGCTGCCCGATGAAGAAAAGTGGGAAATCAGCGAAGATCCGAATATGACCGACGCAGAGCGCTATTATGTAAAAATGGATTACAAGAGGTAGGTTGACAGGTGAAATATACGCAATCTTTGAAGGCGCAGGCTTTGATGCAATCTGAAATCCGCAATATGTCCCTTGAATGTGACCGTGTGGGAGGGATCAACCTCTCGCAGGGCATATGCGATCTACCGCTTGACCCGGCACTTTCCGAGGCGGTAAACAATGCCATGTTGCAGGGCCATAATCACTACACGCGATATGATGGCGTGGATGAGCTGCGCACACAGATAGCGAATAAAACACGCACTTTCAACAAAATGGAAGTGTCTCCCGACAATATTATCGTTTCCGCCGGGGCCACGGGCGCTTTGTACAGTGCGTGTTACGCCCTGCTTTCGCCCGGCGATGAAGTGATTATGTTCGAGCCCTATTATGGCTATCATGAGTATACTTTTTTGTCGCTGGGGCTCGTCCCGGTTTATTCAAAGTTCCTTCTGCCAAACTGGGAAATTGATTTCGAACAACTGGAATCGATCGTTACCAAGCGCACAAAGGCCATTATCATCTGTACGCCCTCCAACCCTTGCGGGAAGGTCTTTGGGGAAGAAGAACTGAAAAATCTGGGCGACTTTTGCATGCGGCATGACCTGCTGGTGTTTACCGATGAGATCTACGAATACATCACATACGAGGGCCACAGCCATATCAGCCCGGCGTCTTTACCGGAGTTTGCCGGACGCACTGTCACTGTGTCGGGTTATTCAAAGACCTTCAGCATCACCGGATGGCGGATCGGATATTGTATAGCCGACACAGAGATCGTGAAATGGATTGGCAACGCCAGCGACCTGCTGTATGTATGTGCGCCGGCGCCTTTGCAGTACGGTGTGGCAAACGGAATAAAGACCATACCACCAGAATTTTATGAAAACTTACGCACCGGGTTTGCTGAAAAACGCGATCTGTTGTGCGCGACGCTCTCCAAAATCGGGCTTTCACCCATTATCCCGCAGGGGGCATATTATATCCTTGCGGATGTTTCCGCCCTGCCCGGAGCCACCAGCAAGGAGAAAACCATGCATATGTTGGCGAAAACAGGCGTGGGCGCCGTGCCGGGCAGTGCGTTCTACCATGGGCAGGGCGGCGAAGATCTTGTGCGTTTCTGTTTTGCCAAGGATATTGATGTCATCCGGCAGGCGTGCCGGCAGCTGGAAAGAATCGTATAATGGCAGCATTTGCGTGCTGCACATGGGATCCAGATTTATACTGAGGAGAGAGAGATGCATAACAAGATAAGCTTTGCAGGACCCTGGATTACCCAGAGGGAGATAGATGCGGTTACAAACGCCGTGAAAAGCGGCTGGTATGAAAACTATATGCGTGACACCGAACAACTGGTTGAGACGGTGCGCGGTTATTTAGGCGTCAAGTATGCTGTGCCCACCCATTGTTGCACACTGGCGTTGCATCTGGCTGCGGCATCCCTGGGCCTTGGCCCCGGGGACGAGGTGATCGTTACGGACCACAGCTGGGTTGCCACGGCCTATGCGGTGACGTATACGGGTGCAAAATGTGTGTTTGTGGATATCGACCCGGCCACATTATGCATCAGCCCGGCGGCTATACGTGCAGCCATTACAAGCAAAACCAAGGCAATCATGCTGGTGCACAATTTTGGCCTGCCAGCAGAGATGGACGAGATCATGGCCATCGCAAAAGAGTTTGGCATCCAAGTGATCGAAGACGCCGCGCCAGCCATGGGGGCCACATACAAAGGGCAAAAAGTGGGTACTTTTGGCGACGTGGCATGCTTCAGCTTCCAGGGGGCAAAGATAGCGGTGACCGGCGAGGGTGGTGTGCTGGTAACCAACGATGCGGAAGTATTCGAGCGGGCCACGCTGCTGGCGAGCATGGGCCGTACCGACCGCGTGATGCCATTCTGGTCCGACGAACTGGGATACCAATATACCATCTCGAATTTGTCGGCAGCGTTGGCAAACGCGCAGATGGAGCGAACAGATGAACTGGTAGCGAGAAAACGTCAGATACACGCAGCCTATGAAGAACGCTTGGCGAGCCATCCCAAAATTGAGATGGTAACAGAGGCACCGGACACATTTGCAAACTACTGCTATCCCGCACTGTTTTTGAATGGTTCTAAAACCGAAAGAGACGACATTCTGGCCGCTTTCCGCGAGAACAATATACATGCGCGCCCGGGGTTTCCGCGCATGAGCCAGTTTCCCGTGTATGCAGCGGATTGCCGTTTTGAAAACCCGGTGGCGGAACGGTTTGAGAAAACCGGATTGGTGCTGCCCTCCGCCGCCAATATCACAGAAGATGATATCGACCGCGTGTGCAATACTCTCTCCGGTCTTCTGTAAAGGTGGGGCCTGATATGGGAAGAAAAAGCATTGATATCGTCCTGCCAGTGTATAACGAGAAGGAAAATATCCACGCGATCTGCAACCAGATCCTGTCCATTTTTGACAGTGCACTGGGTGCATACAAATGCCACATTTTGATTATCGACAATTGTTCCACTGATGGAACGAGGAATATTCTGGAAGAAATGTGCGCGCACGAACGGCGCATAAAAGTGATTTTCAATTCGCGCAATTTTGGGCCAATCCGCTCGCCTTATTATGGCATCATATCGTCACACGCCGACTGTGTGATCCAGATGGCGGCCGATTTTCAGGATCCGCCCGAACTACTGCCCCAGTTTGTGTCCGAGTGGGAAAAGGGCACCAAAGTGGTGATGGCTGTGAAGAAAACCAGCAAGGAAAACCGGCTGATGTACTTTATGCGCAGCCAATACTACCGGTTGCTGAAAAAGATTGCCGATGTGGAGCACATCGAGCATTTTACGGGATATGGGTTATACGACAAGTGTGTGGTGAACACCCTGCGGGAGATGGACGACCCCTATCCGTATCTGCGGGGAATCATAAGTGAGATCGGTTTTTCGCGTACCGAAATTCCATTTGAGCAACCAAAGCGCGCGGGGGGCAGGACTAAAACAAATTTTTATTCGCTTTACGACTATGCCATGCTGGGCATTACGTCCTACTCGAAGGTGCTGATGCGCCTGGCCACCATCATTGGTTTTGGCGTTTCCATCATCAGCGTTGTGATTGCGCTCGTCTATCTCATTTTAAAGCTGCTGTTTTGGGACACATTTCCCATGGGCTCGGCGCCTATTTTGATTGGCGTGTTTTTTATTGGCGCATTGCAGCTGTTTTTTATCGGTCTGTTGGGGGAGTATATCCTGAACATCAACACGCGGGTGCTGAAACGTCCGTTGGTAATCGAAGAGCGGCGTATCAATTTTGAAGACCCGCCCGTGGAGACGGATGATGAAGGCATGTGACTATATCGTAGACTTCTTGCAAAAAAAGGGCATACGCCATGCTTTCGGGTACCCCGGGGGCATGGTTACCTATTTGATGGATTCTTTTTACAAGCACGAGGGGATAACAGCACACCTATGCTACCACGAGCAGGCCGCTGCCATGGCCGCTTGTGGTTTTGCACAGGTTTCCGGCTTGCCGGGCGTGGCATTTGCCACGAGTGGCCCTGGCGCCACCAATCTGATCACCGGTATTGCGAACGCCTACTTCGATTCGATCCCGGCTCTCTTTATCACCGGGCAGGTGAACACAGCCGAGTGCATGGGGCCGCTGAAAATAAGGCAGAAGGGATTTCAGGAAACAGATATTATCGCAATGGTGCGAAGTGTTACGAAATATTGTGTGCGGGTGGGGGATGCCCGCATGTTGCGGTACCATCTGGAGTGCTGCTGGCAAGAGGCGGTAACCGGTCGGCCGGGGCCGGTTCTGCTGGACATCCCGATCGATTTGCAGCGTGCGGAACTTGATTTTGACAGATGTGAAAGCTACGCGCCACCGATACCCCTCCCTGTGGAGGCGCACAGCATGGCGCGGGAGATCGTACACGAGCTGCAACACAGTAAACGTCCCTGCGTCGTTGTAGGAGCGGGTGTGTCGATGTCTGGCATGGGTGCAGCATTCGTGGAATTTGTGCGCAAGGCGCGCATACCGGTGCTTTCCAGCATGTTGGCGGTGGATCTGCTTTCGGGATCGCCTTTATACTACGGGTTTATTGGTGCATATGGTCACCGATATGCCAATTTCATCGCCGCGAAGAGTGATTGCATCCTGTCCCTCGGCTCCAGGCTCGATATCAGGCAGACGGGCGCGGATATCAAGTCGTTCGCGCCGGGGGCAAAACTGCTGCGCGTGGACATTGACCCGGATGAGATGACGAACCACATCAAGCCGGATGAACGACAGTATGTGATCGACATCCGGCTGCTAATCCCCGAACTGTGCCGGGAGTGGGGGGACGGTCTCTCGGATGGCGACAGCTGGCTTGCCGTGTGCGATGAGATACGGCAGGAGCTGCAGACGGCGGACCTGGAGGAAGGAAACCGCGTAGTTTCCGCACTGGGCGGGATGATCCCTAAAGAGGCGGTCATTACCACCGATGTGGGCCAAAACCAGGTGTGGGTGGCCCAATCGTTCCAGGCGCTTGGGAGACGCGTGCTTTTTTCGGGTGGACACGGCGCAATGGGATATTCGCTGCCGGCTGCCATTGGGGCCTGTCTTGCGGGTGAGAGGCAGGCGGTTGCCTTTACGGGCGACGGCGGCCTGCAGATGAACATACAGGAGTTCCAATTTCTTGTGCGCGAAAACCTGCCGGTGAAAATCGTGCTGTTGAACAATCATTCCCTTGGGATGATCCGGCATTTCCAAGAGATGTATTTTGACGAAAGCTATGTGATGACGCAAAAAGCAAAGGGGTATGACACGCCGGACTTCTGTGCGCTGGCAAGGGCATATGGTATACAGGCCTTTTCTGTGGATGCGGCCAATATTTCAAGCGTGGAAGCGGCTTTTGCAGTGGAAGGCCCGGCATTAATTGAGGTGAGGCTGAGCGAGGACACCTATGTGTATCCAAAGCTGGCCATGGGAAAACCCACATATGACCAAGAGCCAAAAATGGATAGTGCGCTCCAACAGTATTTGCTTAAGTTATAGGATATTAGCTGTAAAAAGCAACCAATAGCCCCCCGGCATAGCCGGGGGATTCTTCACATATAAAAGCTCCGCGCGTTATTCGCGCGGAGCTTTCATGATGTATTTGCTAAAAAAGGTTTCTTGTAGTGCTCCGGTGAAGTTGTCTCTCCTCGCGCCTTCTTCTTCGAAGAAGTTTACTGTCTCCCTGCGGTTTGGGCCGCCAGGCAGGGTGATTTGTTCCGTATTGTTCACGGCACGCGCCATTTCGCTTATCGGCGTGATGCTGCCAACAAGCAACAGGGCCACCGTACATATAAAAAGCGGCCATTTTTTAGATTGCCAGCAGCTGTCGAGCAATTTGCAGGTGAGCACATACAGCACCACCAGCGCGGGAATGGAGGCGCGCATGACGAAGTCGTTGGCATAGCCGATTTTTATAAGCATACATACCAGCAATGTTCCCCCGGTGACGACGAGCAGGGGTGTGTCCACTCTGCTGATGGCAATCAGTATGCACAGCAACAAAA
The DNA here is from genome assembly GCA_031548875.1 of Oscillospiraceae bacterium. Taxonomy (GTDB): domain Bacteria; phylum Bacillota; class Clostridia; order Oscillospirales; family Ruminococcaceae; genus JAAYCI01. The sequence continues at coordinate 17,968 of JAVBQQ010000072.1, read as the reverse complement.
ACTCGCACAATACAGTGGATATGGTGATGATGACACCCTGTTTATCCAGCACGGAAAAATCGACAAACCCTCTGCTGCCCGCCGCTGTGTTGCCAAGGATATACAGTGCAGACGCACCCGCAATGACGAAAGCGATTATATTTTCTGGCGACAATATATCGAATAGCAGGGATTTAAGATAGGAGAAAATACGGAACCGCTTGCCATCCAGCCGGTGCGGGTGCATCTCCCAAAACAGTTTATATGCCATGAAGGGGAGTATGCCAACCGATGGAAATGGTGAATGCAGCAACAGGAGCGACAAAAGAAAGATGGAAGATTTGAAGTTTTTTTGTTGCAGGATGAAAATGGTGGCCAGCCATGCGGGCACGGCCTGATTAAACACCCAATACAACTGCGTAGTGATGCTTGAAAATTGGAACATCAAATGCCATTCGATATGCCTGCCGATAAAAAAGCCTTCAAAGCCCGCAGCGAGCAGATAGGGAATGATATCCATGCCGCTGAAGAAAATGAACACAAGCACCGGCCAGAGTACTATTTTTTTCAGGAGAGAAAACAACAGCAAGAAAAAAAGGCAGATGATGATGAATACCCAAAGCATTTGAAAAGCATATCCCGCTGCCAGACCGAGCACCTTGCCAACCAGTGCGGCCGGCAGCCAAAGAGCCAGATAGTAGACGAGATAGCTGCCTGTATCAATATCCACGACGGGCCAGGGGTTGTTGACAAGCGCTTCAAATACGCTGTTGCGCAGGTGATGGTCTGAGTTTTGGAAAACCATTCCACCCACACCGGACAGCACGATCCATGCGGCTACCAGCACCGCAAATACGGCTAGTTTGACCACAGCGGTCCTGTCTAACACGGGCAGCCGGCATGCGGTGAAATGTCTGTATGAAAAATACAACGCAACAATGATTGCCAGCACAAGCGGAATGGAAAGATACAGCTTTATCCATCCAAGTAAAAAAAGTGCGATGGGGATAGCCAATACCACCAGAGCAAGCAATGGGATCAACCTGCCGGTGTCGATCGTTTTTTTTTTGCTCCAGGGTTTTCGCCAACCCCATAGATACCTCCTTTTAACGCGTCCATAATAAAATTTCATTTCGCTATTATAGCACAATATCGTTTGATGAGGAAAATCAGTGCCAGATAAAAAGATGGGTACAAAAGAGGGGAAACACCGAAACCCTTTGCGGGGAGATAATATTTCACTGAGGCCTATTCGTCCAGCATATCACGGCGGTCGGCGATGCGGCCATCCTCGCCGAACTCCATGATACGGTTCGCGACTGTCTGCACAAGCTGCAGGTCGTGGGTCGAGAAGAGGACGACCCCATTAAAGTCAGCCAGGCCGCTGTTCAGGGCGGCGATGGACTCGAGGTCCAGGTGGTTGGTGGGCTGGTCCAGCAGCAGTACGTTTGCGCTGGACAGCATCATGCGGGACAACATGCACCGCACCTTCTCGCCGCCGCTCAGCACGCTCACCGATTTGAACACATCGTCGCCCGAGAAAAGCATGCGGCCCAGGAACTGCCGCAGATAACTTTCGTGCTGGTCGGGGGAGTAGGGGGCCAGCCATTGCAGGAGGGTCTCGTCGTGCCCTTCGAAAAAGGTGTTGTTGTCCTTGGGGAAGTATGCCTGCGAGGTGCTCACGCCCCATTTGAAGCTGCCGGCGTCCGGTTCCTCTTCGCCCATCAGGATCTTGAACAGGGTGGTGACGGCCAGCTCGTTGCCGCCGATAAATGCCACTTTGTCCTCCCGGGTGAGGATGAAAGACACATCGTCCAAAACCTTCTCACCATTCACGGTTTTGGACAGGCCCTCGACGAACAATACATCCTTGCCCAGCTCCCGCTCGGGGGAGAAGCCGATCCAGGGATACCGTCGTGAGGAGGCGGGCATCTCCTCGAAGGTGAGGTTTTCCAGCAGTTTTTTGCGGCTGGTGGCCTGACGCGCCTTCGATTTGTTGGCTGAGAAACGGGCGATGAAGTCCTGCAGGTCTTTTGCCTTCTCCTCCATCTTTCGGTTCTGCTCGCGCGCCAGCTGCTGCATCAGGCGGCTGGAATCGTACCAAAAGTCGTAGTTGCCCACGTAAAGCTTGATCTTGGTATAGTCGATGTCCACAATGTGGGTGCAGACGGCGTTGAGGAAATGCCGGTCGTGCGAGACGAGGATGACGGTGCCCACGTAGTCCAGTAAAAAATCTTCCAGCCAGGTGATGGAATCGTAGTCCAGGTTGTTGGTGGGCTCGTCCAGCAGGATGACGTCCGGCTGGCCGAACAGCGCCTGCGCCAGCAGCACCTTCACCTTCTCCCGGCCGTTCAGCTCCGCCATCTGCTTGTAGTGCTGCCCTGTGGGCAGGCCAAGGCCGCTCAACATGCGGGCCGCGTCCGCTTCGGCCTCCCAGCCGCCCATCTCGGAAAATTCGCTCTCCAGTTCCCCGGCCAACACGCCGTCTTCGTCGGAAAAATCTTCCTTGGAATACAGTTCGTCCTTCTGCTTCAGGATCTCATACAGGCGGGCGTTGCCCATGAAGACGGTCTCCAGCACCGGGAAAGTGTCGTATTTGTTCTGGTCCTGTTGCAGCACGGACATGCGGATGTCCGGCGCCATGACGACCTCGCCGGTACTGGGCTCCAGCGCACCGGACAGGATCTTTAAAAAGGTGGATTTCCCGGCGCCGTTGGCGCCGATGATGCCGTAGCAGTTGCCGGGCGTAAAGATGAGGTTTGTTTTTGTGAAGAGTTTGTCTGTCCCGTAGCTCAGGCTCACTTCGCTTACCGTGATCATTGTTCTGTTCTCCGTTCTTTTTTATCTTTGCTGGTTGTGTGGCTTTTTCCGGTATGTCCCTGCGGGGACTTTTTCTTCTTTTTGCGCACCGAGAAGCCAAAGTCGCCGATTTTTTTACCCAGCGCAAAATACTCCCCGTGGGCGTAGCAGGCAAGCCCCGCCTGTGCCAGGCGCAATCGCCCGGCGGCGTCGATGAGCGACTCGTCCACGTCTACTGCCACGATGGACGCCAGCAGCATGTCGTGGCTGCCCAGTGGGATCACCTGCTCGACGCGGCACTCGATGCTGACGGGGCTTTGCGCAAGGGTGGGGGCGGCCACCACCGCGGCGGGTTCGGCGGTCAGCTTGCAGGTATCAAACTTGTTTTCATCCCGGCCGCTTTTCACGCCGCACCGGTCGATGGCGCGCACCAGCGCACCAGTGGGCAGGTTGATGACAAAATCACCCTGCTGCACGGCCAGGGTATGGGACAGGCGGGTGGGGCGCAGGGACACATATGTTTTTGGTGGTTTGGTACTCAGCATGCCACACCACGCCACCGTGCAGACGTTTGGGTCTTCGAGGGTGCCGGTGGTGACAAGGACGGGCGGTACCGGCGCGAGGAGCGCGCCGCCCTTCCACTGTGTTTTTGCCATGGGGGTACTCCTTTCGGCGGGGGGCTTCTGCTTTCGGGAGACTGCTCGAAAGTTGCGAAAACAAAAGCCATACCCTGGGATGTCCAGGGATGGCTTTGCTTTGGTGGACCCGGTGGGGATCGAACCCATGACCTCCGCGTTGCGAACGCGGCGCTCTCCCAGCTGAGCTACGAGCCCATATGCAGTTGTTGTAATGAGATGGGAATGTAAAGCACTTATATACTTTAATCAATGTTTGGTAAAATGTCAAGAGTGGGGCGGATGTTGTCCGATACGGCATACAGTGGCTCCTTTGCTTTTTTGAGCCATCTGTGCCATAATATTTGCATGTAAATCTGCCGCCGGGCGAGGGCGGCCGGGGAGGCGGATGTGTGCGCTGCGGAATTTCTACCGCCTGCTTTTATCCGGAAGACCTGTTTGAGGCGCTGCGTCAGGTGGCGGCCACCGGCGCGCCTGTTACCGAGATATTCCTCAACACCTTCAGCGAGCTGGAGGAGGTACCGATGCGTCGGCTGGCCGACGCCGTTGGCGAAGCCGGCATCCGGGTGTCGGCCATCCACCCGTTCACCTCTATGATCGAGGGCTTTTTCTTTGCGTCGCCTTATTTGGGGCGCATGGACGACGGGATGCGGTTGTACCGCCGCTATTTTGAAGCATGCCAGCTGCTGGGGGCGGACAAGCTGGTCTTCCACGGCGACCACGCGCCCAATGCCGCACAGTTCCCGCTGGAGCATTACGCCCGCCATTTTCGCACACTGGCCGCCCTGGGCCGGGAGTACGGCGTGACGCTGTGCCACGAGAATGTGTACTATTGCCGCCTGGCCGCGCCCGAAGATGTGCAGCGGATGGGGCCGCTGCTGGGCGACGCGGCCGCCTATACGCTGGACGTAAAGCAGGCGCAGCGCCAGGGCGGCACGCCCGCGCGGATGCTGGATGCGATGGGTGGCGGGGTGCGTCATGTGCATATCAGCGACCACGCGGGCGGTGACGACGACTGCCTGCCTCCCGGACGGGGCGCCTTCGATTTTGAAGCGCTGATCGGCCGGTTGAAGGCGCTGGGCTACGGCGGCGATTTGATCATTGAAGTGTACCGGGACAGCTTTTTGGACGCCGCCCAGCTGAAGGAAGCCATGCAATACGTCCAGTCCCTGCTGGACGCGTGACGCGTTCGCGACGGCGCGGAGCGTTAACATGCCCTAGGAGGTAAACAAGATGAAATGTCCGTTTTGCGGCACAGATGATTCGAAGGTGATCGATTCTCGCCCGGCGAACGAATCGTCGCGCATCCGCAGGAGGCGGGAATGCCTGAGCTGCCAGAAACGCTTCACGACGTATGAGATTGTGGAGACGGTGCCGCTGATGGTGGTGAAGAAGGACAAGTCCCGCGAGGCGTTCGACCGGGAGAAGCTGATGCGCGGGCTGATGCGCGCCAGCTACAAGAGACCGGTGTCGTATGGGATGCTGGAGGGCATCGTGGACAGCATCGAACAGGAGCTGCTGAGCCGCTACGAGCGGGAGGTGACCTCGATTGCCATTGGCGAGCTGGCCATGCAACAGCTGAAAGAGGTGGACGAGGTGGCGTACGTGCGTTTTGCGTCCGTATATCGCCAGTTCAGCGATATCAACACCTTTATGGACGAACTGAAAGACCTGCTGAGCAAACAGAGCCTGAACGACGGATGACGAGTACGATGCAGTTCTGGGGGCTGCCGTGGTGGGCATGGGCGATCATTGGCGTTGCGGTTGCCAGTGTGATCATCCTTGTCGTCAATCATCTGCGGTAAAAGCGAAAAAGGTACCGCAAGATCGCCGCGGCGTATGGCGCCCCGCCGCAGCAAAACCGCGGCCTGTACGCGGCCGAGAGCTACTGGCAGGCGTATGCCCAAAGCTTGCCGCCTGCCGCGCGGCGCGCCTGTGTGGACGACCTGACCTGGCACAACCTGGACATGGATGATGTGTTCCGGCGGCTGGACGCCTGCCAGAGCGAGGCGGGGGACGTGCGCCTGTACAGCGTGTTGCGCACACCCGGCGCGCCTGCTGCGGAACTGGAGGCCCGGGCTGCGCTGTGCGAACAGCTGGATGCAGACGCTGCGCTGCGGCTGGATATCCAGTATATTCTCTCGCGCATGGGCCGGCAGAACACGGGGACGATACAAACGCTTGCGCTGGACGCGAGTGTATTGCAGGTGCGTTATAAAACACTCATCCGCATCTTGGCTGTGTTGCCGCTGGGGTGCTTTTTTGTATTGTTTGCAAGCCCCGCGGCGGGGCTTGTGCTGCTGGCGGCAAGCCTCGTGTTCAATTTTATTTCCTGTTATATCTTTAAAAACAACACAAGTTCATTTAATGTAGTGTTCCCGCTGGGCACGGCGGCGGCCTGCGCAAAAAAGCTGCTGCCCCGGCTTGAGAGCATGGACGCCCGGCGTGCCGCCGCCTTGCGGGAGAAACTCTCCAGCCTGCGGTCGTTCGGGGTGCCGCTTTTCATTATGCAGCATTCCAACCTGCTTACCGAGGGTATGCTGCTGCCCGATTTTTGGGGGATTTTCCAGCTGCCCATGCTGTGTTATTTTTGGGTGGTGAAGCGGCTGGCGGCCAAAAGCGGGGAGATTGCCGCGTTTTATGCGGAACTGGGTGAGCTGGATGTGGCCTGCAGCATTTTGTCTTACAGGACCGGGCTGCCGCTGTGGGCCAAGCCCGCGTTCTGTACAGAGACAAAACTGGTGGCGCAGGACGTGTACCACCCGCTGCTGGCGGCGCCCGTACCCAACAGCATCGAGGTGTCCCGCAGCGTGCTGCTCACCGGGTCCAACGCGTCGGGCAAATCCACCTTTTTAAAGGCGCTGGCCGTCAACTGTCTGCTGGCACAGACGATGGACACCTGCTGCGCGGGTGCGTTCACGCTGCGCCGCGGAGGTGTGGTGTCGGCCATGGCCATCAGCGACAACATCACCGAGGGCGAGAGTTACTTTGTGGCCGAGGTGAAGGCGCTGCGGCGTATGCTGCAGATGTTGGAAGGGGAGGGCTTTTTCTACCTGTTCATCGATGAGATCTTGCGGGGCACCAACACCGTGGAGCGCATCGGGGCGTCCAGCTCGTTTTTACGCTACGTGGCGGGCCGGAACTGCATCTGCCTGGCCGCCACACACGACATGGAGCTGGTTTCGCTCTCGGCCGGGCAGTACGACCAATACCATTTCAGCGAGCGGATAGAGGGTAGCGCGGTACTGTTTGATTACCGGCTACAGGATGGCCCGGTGACCAGCCGCAACGCGCTGAAGCTGCTGGAGGTGTATGCGTTCCCTCCAGAGGTGCTGAAAGACGCGCAAGAGGCGGTGGCGGGTTTTGAAGAAACTGGCCGCTGGAAAATATGATGAAACGAATAAAAACCCGCTTGTGCAGACGAATGCACAGGCGGGTTTTGTTATCATGGTACACAATGGAACGTCTGATCAGGTAGCTACCTTTACATCGACGAACACGCCGTTTTGCAGCAGGGCCATGGAGGAGAGGCCGGCGTTTTGCAGCAGGGCGGGCACCTGCTCGAACCCTGCGGCCAGTGTGGATGCACGGTGGCTGTCGCTGGTGGGCAGGATGCGCGCGCCGCGCTGTGCCGCGTGCCGCAGCAGGAAGAGAGCGGGGTAGGGTGCTTCCCGGCGGCCCTTGGCCAGCTGGGAGAGGTTCATCTCCACCATGCCGCCGTAGCCGGAGACGAGCGAGAGGATCTCGTCGAACGCCTCCAGCGCAATGCCCTGGTAGGTGGCGCCCTCTTCGTCGAAGAAGCTGCCGTCCGCGTTGTATTTGGCAATCAGGTCGAAGTGGCCCACGATGTCCGGCCTGTTCTCACGCACGTTCTGCACGCTGAGGGCGTAAAAAGCCTTCGCGGCGGCCAGCGCGTCGCCGCCGTATGCTTCGTCGACGGCTTTGCGCAGGGTTTGGGCGCTCATGTCCACCGGCAGCCAGGGCCCGCCTGTCTCGCGCGGAAAGAAGTGTACGTCACCGATGGTGTAGTCGTACAGCGCGGGGTCGGCTTTTTCATAGTAATCTTTTTCGATGCCGCACAGGATAGTGAGCCTGCCGGCGTGTTCCGCCTTCAGGCGCGCGATGTCCGCCCGGTAGCCGGTCTCGTCCTGCAGCACAGGGCCGTGCGCCCCCTCGGGCGAGGGCGCATGGGAGGAAAAACCAAGGTCGGTAAAACCGAGGGCCAGCGCGGCTTTCACGATGTCGTCGGTTGTGTCCAGCCCGTCGCACCAGCTGCTGTGCGTGTGGACGTTGGAGCGGATGTTCATTGCATGTTCTCCTGCTTTACCTTGTGGTCGACCACGTGGCGTCCCTCCAGTTCCGCTAGCACCTGCGAGGGACTGATGCCACGCTCCACCATCAGTACCAGCAGGTGGTAGCACAGGTCGGAGATCTCGTAGATGGTCTCGGCATCGTCCTGCTTGGCGCCCGCGATGATGACCTCGGTGGCTTCCTCGCCCACCTTTTTCAGTATCTTCTCGGGGCCTTTTTCAAAGAGGTAGTTCGTGTAGCTGCCCTCTTTGGGCTGGCGCTTGCGGTCTTCGATGAGCTCGTACAGTGCGGAGAGTGAGAAGGGCCGGGCTCCCTCGTGCTCCTCGCTTTGGAACACGGGCTCGTAAAAGCAGCTTTCGGCGCCGGTGTGGCAGGCGGGGCCGTCCTTGACGACCCGCACCACCAGGGCGTCGGCGTCGCAGTCCGCCGTCACGTTGACGACGTGCTGCACGTTGCCGCTCTCCTCGCCCTTGCGCCAGAGCGTCTGGCGGCTGCGGGAGTAAAAGCAGGTGCGCTTTTCGGCCAGTGTGATGGCCAGGCTGTCTGCATTCATGTAGGCCAGGGTGAGTACCTGGCCAGTGTAGTAGTCCTGCACGATGGCGGGAATGAGGCCGTCCTTGTCGTAGTTCAGCTCGGTGGGTTTCAGCATGGGGATGCTCCTTGTCTCATTTCAGTAATCAGGTGTGTATCTCCCGCATGGGGATACCTTGTTCTGCCAAAAAACGCTTGAGGGCGGCGATCTCCACCTCGCGGAAGTGGAAGATGGATGCGGCGAGGCCGGCATCCATACCGGGCAGGGCAAACAACTGGGCAAAATCCTCTTTTCTGCCAGCGCCGCCCGACGCGATGATGGGGATGGATACCCGTGCAGCCACGGCGGAGAGCAGCTCGAGGTCGAAGCCGTGCTTCACGCCGTCGGTGTCCATACTGTTCACCACAAGCTCGCCCGCGCCCTCCGCTTCGCCCCGGGCGGCCCAGTCCAGCGCGTCGAGACCGGTATCTTCCCGCCCGCCTTTTGTGAAGATGTGGAAGACGCCGTCCACCCGTTTTACGTCCATGGACAGCACAACGCACTGGCTGCCGTAACGGGTGGCCGCCTCGCGGATGAGAGCGGGGTACTTTACCGCGCCGGAGTTGACGCTGACCTTGTCTGCCCCGCATTTGAGCACGCGGTCGAAGTCTGCCACCGCATTGATGGCGCCGCCCACGGTGAGCGGGATGAACACCTGGCTGGCCGTTTGGGTGAGGATATCGGTGAAGATGCCGCGCCCTTCGGCCGAGGCGGTGATGTCGTAGAAGACCAGTTCATCGGCGCCCTGCTCGTTGTAAAAGCGTGCGAGGGCGACGGGATCCTCCACGTCTTTCACGCCCTGGAAGTTGACCCCTTTCACGACACGGCCGTCGCGGATGTCGAGGCAGGGGATGATGCGCTTGGCGATCATGGGTTCACCTCCCGCGGGGGCGCATCGTCGCCGGCGGCTGCAAGCGCTTCTTTCAGGTCCACCGCACCGGTGTACAGCGCCCTGCCAAGAATGGCGGCGTATAGCCCCATCCCGCGCAGCGCGCGGATGTCCTCCAGCGTGGAAACGCCGCCCGAGGCCGTGATGTATAGCCCTTCGATACCGGCGAGCTTTTGGTATGCGGCAAGGTTGGGGCCGGCACCGGTGCCGTCCTTGGCGATGTCGGTATAAATGATGTACGAGACGCCAATGTCCCGCATCTCGCGGCAGAAATCGAAGCTGTCCACGTCCGACGTTTGCAGCCAGCCCTCTACGGCGACTTTGCCGTCGCGGGCATCCACTCCCACGGCGATGTGCCCGCCATATTTTTTTGCCATGGCACGAGTAAAGGCCGGCTCGCGTAGGGCGGCGGTGCCCAGGATGACCCGGCCCACGCCCGCTGCGAAGCACTGCTCCACGGCCGTTTCGTCGCGGATGCCGCCGCCCAGCTCCGCAAACAGGCTGGTGCTTTGCAGGATGGTGCGCACGGTGTCAAAGTTGCGCGGTGCGCCCTCTTTGGCGCCGTCCAGGTCCACGAGATGCAGGCAGGACGCGCCCGCCTGCGCAAAGCCGCGGGCGAAGGCGGCGGGGTCGTCACCAAAGGTTTGCTGCCGGGCGTAGTCGCCCTGGAACAGGCGCACCGCCCTGCCGCCCAAAATATCGATGGCGGGAAAGAGTTTCATGGAATGGGGCCTCCGTTGGGTGTGGCGGCATTTTACTGCCATGCGGTTTTATAGCTCTGCGAACGCCCGCAGCATGGCAAGGCCCACGCTGCCGCTCTTTTCTGGGTGGAACTGGGTGCCGTACACGTTGCCGTTCTGCACGGCGCCGGTCACCCGCACGCCGTACTCGCTGCTGGCGATGAGCGACGAATCACAGTTTTTGGCGTAGAAGCTGTGCACGTAGTAAAAGGCGTCGCCCTCGTGAATGTAGCGTAAAAGGGGAGAGGACGGCTGCTCCAAATGCAGTGGGTTCCAGCCGATGTGGGGAACCTTGTAATCGAACCCGGCGGCGCGCAGGTCGCCTTCCAGCGAGCACACCTGTCCCGGTACAAGCCCAAGACCGGCGTGGCAGCCAAATTCGTGGCTTTCGTCGAACAACAGCTGCATACCAAGGCAGATGCCCAGCAAAGGCTTGCCCGTCTGCGCCTGCCGTGCCACGGCTTCGTCCAGGCCGGTCTCGGCAAGTTTTTTGCGCGCGTCGCCAAAGGCGCCCACGCCGGGCAGGATGATGCGCCCGGCGGCGGCAAGCGCTGTAGGGTCGCCGGTCACCTGCACGTCGCAGCCCAGGGTTTGCAGCGAGCAGCGCAGGCTGAACAGGTTACCCACGCCGTAGTCCACGATGGCGATGCTCATGAAGGGGAGGTTCCTTTCGTCAGTATGTGCTCAAGTGCGGCCAGCAGGGCGTCCATCTGCCAGTCGGTGCCCACGGAGATGCGCAGGTGATTTTGGATGCGCGGGGCGTCCCACCAGCGCACGAAGATGCCCTCTTCCCGAAGGGCGCCCTGTAGTGTCTGGGCGGGCATGTGCGGGTGACTGGCAAAGATGAAATTCGCAACGCTGTCCGTGCAGGCAAAGCCCATCTCCCGCAGGCGGGCCAGCGTGTGCTTCCGCGTTTGGATGATGGCCGTCGTACAGCCCGCAAAATAGGCTTCGTCGGCAAGGGCGGCCTCGGCCGCCGCCAGCGTGAGACTGTTCACGTTGTAGGGGTTGAAGCTGTTCCGCACCCGCTCGATGTCGGCGATGAGCGCCCGGCTGCCGAAGGCGTAGCCCAGCCGCCCGCCGGCCAGCGAGCGGGATTTGGAGAAGGTGCCTACGATGAGCAGGTTGTCAAAATCGGCCAGCAGGGGTAGCGCGCTCTCGGCACCGAAGTGGACGTAGGCTTCGTCGATGATGACCAGCCGGGTTGGATCGTTTGCGCAGAGCATGGCAACCTGTTCCCGCGAGAGGGCAAGGCCGGTGGGGGCGTTTGGGTTTGCGATGAACAGCGTGTGGCCAAGTTCGGCATAGTCTGCGGGATGCAGCGAAAAATCTTCCCGCAGAGGGACGAGGTGGGCGTCCACGCCGTACAGCCGGCAGAAAACAGGGTAAAAACCGTAGGTGATGTCCGCAAAAGCGGCGCCGTTTGGGCAGAGGGCCTGGAAGCAGAAAGCCAGCAGTTCATCACTGCCGTTGCCCACGGCCACCTGTTCGGCCGCAAGGCCTGTTTGGTCCGCAAAGGTGCGATGCAAGGAAGCAGCCGTGTTGTCGCTGTACAGGTGGAGCGTGGGGACGGCGGCCTCCACGGCCCCGGCCACGCCAGGGGCGGGCGGGAAGGGGCTCTCGTTTGTATTCAGTTTGATGAAGACGCCACGGGGGGGCTGCTCGCCGGGAGTGTAGGGCGTCAGCGTCTGCAGGCGCGGGTCCAGGAATCGGGACATGGGGTGTGTACGCTCCTTTGCTTGTGGTGTGGCGGGGGAGGTGGTGGGTAGGCGAATGGATTCGAACGCATCGCCCGTTACTCCAGCAGAGTGGCCAGCGCCTGGGCGAGCCGGGTGATGGCCCCGCCCTTGAAGCGATAGGACGCGGGGTTGGCGATGAGCCGTGCCGAAGAGGGTGCAATCTCCTCCAATACACACAGCCCGTTCTCCTTGAGGGTGGAGCCGGTTTCTACAATATCCACAATGACGTCGGACAGGCCGATGAGGGGGGCCAGCTCGATGGAGCCGGACAGGCGGATGAGCTCCACCGCGCGGCTTTTGCCCGCAAAGTAGCGGCGGGCCACATTCGGGTACTTTGTGGCGATGCGCAGGGCGCGGGTGTGGTCCTCCGCATAACCGGCCTGGCCGGCCACGGCCAGGCGGCAGCGGCCCAGGCCCAGGTCGAGCAGCTCCAGCACCGGGGCGCCGCTTTCCAGAAGGATATCCTTGCCCACCACGCCGATGTCCGCCGCGCCATGCTCCACATAAATGTGCACATCGGTGGGCTTTACGAGGAAGTAACGCACCTTGTTTTGTTCGTCCTCAAAAATAAGTTTTCGTCCACCGTCCAAAAGGCCTGCACAGGAGAGACCGGCCTGCTCGAACAGGGAGTACACCTTGTTGCCCAGCCGTCCTTTGGGCAACGCCACGCTGAGGAAGCCATCCTGCGCACGGGCGTCCACGCCCGCCTCTGCCAGGGCGTCCAGGTACAGCCCGAAACCCACGGCGCCCTGTGGTTTGTCAAAGCGCTGGAGCAGGTTGTCGTACCGGCCGCCGGCCAGCACAGGCCGCGGCACCCCGCGCACAAAGCCCTGGAAAACGAGCCCGTTGTAGTAATCGGTGTCGCCCCGGATGGAAAAGTCCAGCCGCAGCTCGGCCGGCGTGTCTTTACCCGGCAGTTCCATCCGGCAGATGCCCTCGCAGAGGGCCTGTAGTTCGTCCAGCGGTCGAGAAGCGGCGGGCACGTCTTCCGCCAGCGTGCGCGCTTGCTGCAATACCGCGGGAAAAGCGCCGGACAACCCGGCAAGCGTGGCCAGGCGGTCGGCCTGTTCGGCAGGCAAGCCACGGGCCGCTTCACGCATCTCGTGGGGGCTTTTGCGCTGTAGGGCGGCCAGCGCCGCCTCGCGCGCCTCGCCCTCACCCAGGGGGGCCAGCATGGCCTCCACAAACTCCACATGTGAAAGCTCCAGCGCGCCGTTGCCAATGACGGCAAGGCTGCGCAGCGCCAGAGAGAGCACCTCGCGTTCGGCTTCGCGCGCGTCGCCGCCAATGCACTCCAGCCCCGCCTGGTGCAGTTCTTTATAGTCGCCGGTGTGGCGGCCGCGCCGGTAGACGTTTTCGGCATAATACACCCTGCGCGCCTCTCCGGCGGGGGTGTTCTTCACGATGGAAAGCGTCACGTCCGGCCGCAGGGCCATCAGGCGGCCATCGGCCCCGGTGAAGCTGATGACGTCGTCGCCCACGAGGAAGGGCTTGTTCTGCATGTACAGGTCGTATTCTTCAAAGCTGCCCATGCGGAACAGGCGGTAGCCAGCTTGCTCGAACAGGGCGCGCAGCTGCAGCGAGACGATCTCCTCGCGCCGCAGGGATGGCAGGTCGAATTGCATATGGGGCTCCATTCCGGGGCCGCAAGTTGCCCTTTTCCAAAATCACATAGAAGAAGGCAGGCGGCTCCAAACAATGATTCTTAAGAAGTAACAACAAGGGACAAATACCCCGCCCTTTTGGCACGCGGGGTGCAAAGCCATATCCGGTGGTCAATACCGGATATTCTAGCATATCGGGTGTCATTATACAACGCTTTAGCAATTTAGTCAAGTAAATTATTAAAGTGATAATAATGGTTGGAGCACGACGAGAAATGCCCGCAAGCCAGCCCATCAGGCTTGCGGGCATGGGCAGGGCCAAAGGGAGGGCACGCATTGAGAGACGGCCATCCGGGCGCCCGGCAGAACAGGTGCCATCAAATAGTACACAAGGATTACATTGAGGTTACATGAAGTAACCAACAAATCATTATTAGATACATGATGCGGACCCGACTTTATGTCGTCAAATCCTCATCGGGAAGCAGCAGCCGGCGTGTGGCCACGGCTTGCACAAAGGCATCGTCGTGCTCCACGAACAGCAGCGTGGGCGCAGGGTTGCTTTGCAGCACAGCGGCTTCGATCTGCTCGCGGCTGAGCACGTCGATGTAGTTGAGCGGCTCGTCCCACACAAAGAGATGGGCGGGCGTTGCCAGCGACGCGGCCAGGCACACCTTCTTCTTCTGCCCGGCGCTGTAACTAGAAATGTCCTGATCGAAGGCCTCGCGCTCGAAGTCCAGCTTGCGCAGGATGGCGAGGAAGAGGCTGTCGTCCAGCCCTCTTTCGGCCGAAAAATCGCGCAGACGACCCGAGAGGAAGGCGGTGTCCTGTGGCAGGCTGCTGATGATGAGCCCGTCCGGCCGGCGGACAGTGCCGCCCCCGGGCGTCAGTTCGCCCAGCACCAGCCGCAGCAGGGTGGTTTTGCCGCTGCCGTTGGGGCCCTCCAGGGCAATGCGATCGCCGGCCTCGATGGCAAGGGAGAGATGCTCAAACAGGGGATGTGTCGCATCGCCGCCTGGGGGCGTGTAGCATACGTCTTCCATTGCCAGCAGGCGTGTCTTTTCGAAAGGCAGTGCCTGCAGATATACCGGGGGCGCTTCCTCGATGTTTTTCATCAGGCTCTGCTTCTGTTCGATCTCTTTGCCGCGGCGGGTCTCGATAGCTTTGGAACGCTGCATCATGCGGGCGGCCTGGTGTCCCACGTAGCCCTTGTCCACCGAGGCTGAGCCGCGGTCGTAGGTAGCGCCGCCGCCCTTCTTGCTTTTTTCAACCTTGTCGCTCCATTTTTCGGTGCGTGCGGCGGCTTCCTTCAAGCGGGCGATGCTGCCCTCCAGTTTCTTGTTTTCCGCCCGTTCAAAATCGTCCTGCAGGGCGCGGTTGTGCCGCCAGGAGGAATAGTTGCCCTTTTGCAGTTCGATTCCCGCCCTGTTGATGGAGAGGATGTGGTCGACGGCCTCGTCGAGGAAGGCGCGGTCGTGGCTGACAAGGATGAAGCCGCCCTTGCCAGCCAGCCAGCGGGCCACCGTGCGGCGCCCCTCGGCGTCCAGGTGGTCGGTGGGTTCGTCGATGAGCAGGAAGCGGTGTTTTTTGAGGAAGAGCGCCGCCAGCAGCAACTTGACCCGTTCGCCGCCAGACAATGTGGAAAATGGGCGTTCAAGCGTCGCGGGCGATATGCCCAGGCGTCCTGTTTCGGCGGCGATAGCTTCGTCGATGACATAGCCGTCGGCCGCGGCGTAGGCAGCTTCGATGTCGCCGTATTCGTGCAAGGCTTCCTCTGTGCCCGTTTGGGCAAGCGCCGCCATGCGGGTTT
Organism: Oscillospiraceae bacterium; assembly: GCA_031548875.1. Lineage (GTDB taxonomy): Bacteria > Bacillota > Clostridia > Oscillospirales > Ruminococcaceae > JAAYCI01. Next base: position 2,891 of record JAVBQQ010000072.1, on the reverse strand, counting down.
CCCATTCGTCGAAAGGTGCGATGGTGTGGCGGGCAACGCTCAGCGCCGACGCCGACCCGTCCGCTACGGGCACCGGGAAATACTCGAACGCTTCGGGCGAGGAGATGCTGCCCCTGCCTGAAAGCTTGCCCAGCAGGAGGTTTAGGAAAGTGGTCTTGCCGCGGCCGTTGCGGCCTATGAGGCCAAGACGCCAGTTTGTGTCCAGGCTGAGGGTGACGTTCTGGAACACGGGCGACAGTGCGCCGGGGTAGGTGAAAGAGAGGTCGTTTATCTGTATCTGGGCCATGGTGCATCCGTCCTTTATGGTGAGATTTGGCCGCCCGCAGGGGCGGTGCGCACATCTGCGCGCACAGAAAAAGCCGCCGGACAGCAGATGCTTCCGGCGGCTCAGGGGCAATTTGCGTGTGGCCGCATCAACGTGCGCGGCCACGCCAAAACCTCAAGACGGGGAAGACAAACCATACTGCCTGCGGGACAGGACGCGAAACAAGCGGGCCGCGCAAAGGCGGCTTGCAAGCAGGGTTCGGTTTGTCCTGTCGAGTGGTCAGGCAGTCTTCAAGTTGTCATTCCCCTTTGTTGTGTGTTGGGGCGTGTTCCACGTCATACGAACACGCTCTATGAAAAAGTATAGCAGAAGCGGGCGGCAAGGTCAACTGGATGCGTTGATCTGGTACCAGGCGTCGCTTTCCGGGTTGGATAGTTTTACGACGATACACCCATCAATTTCGGAAATAGCGCCCGCAGACGGCCAATTGGGCATCTCCAGCGCTTGGGGCAGCAGGGCCTGCACCTGCCCGCTTGTGGGCCGCGCGACCTCATACCCCTCCGCCCGCAAGAAGTTTACCATGCGGCTGTTGCTGCCGCCATCCCACGAGAAAAAGGACGCGACGGTGGAACCGGAATAGACGAACGTGCCGGACGCTGCTGACTCTGCCGGAGTGTAAGCCCCCACGAAGAAGACCGGCAGCTCCGCGGGGTCATATCCCTCTTGTTCAATGGCCTGTACCAGCTCGGCGGCAAAAGCTTTGTCGTACTGGTAATACCGGTAGCTGTCCAGGAACAAACGGTTCATCATGAGGGCATTGTATGCGAGCGACAGCGCGGCCACGGCGATTGCCAGGACGCGCGCCCATTTTACAGAACGCGCGAAGGCCAGGATGATGAACCACTGGACCCCGAACAGGAAGGAAAGGGCAAACAGGGCGCGGCCGGGCGTATTCGTGGTGCCAAGCAGGATGAACAGGGCAAAGGGGGATAGCATCATCAGGGCGGAAAGAAAAAGGATGCCCACGCGTTGTAAAGCATTTTTGCGCTTGACAACGATACAGACAAGCGCGACCAGGAAAGCCACAGTGGAAAGGACGACCCCCCAATAGGAGCCATACATGCCCCGGGCCAATAGCGTGCGCGCCGCGTTCACAAGGGCGGCGGCAATGGCGTAGGGGAGCGAGGAAGCGCTCCCGGCCCCGATGTATTCCAGCATTCCCGTGCCGCTAAGCCCCCAGAGGGAGGTGAGCAACATGTGCGGGACGACATACAGCACAAGCCCGCCCAGCGTTACGCCGGCAGAAATACCAAATTGTTTAAGCAAGGAGCGCGCGCCACGGTTTTGCAGCAGCAGGCCCAGCAACATGCAGGCGACCAGCCAGGTGACATACAGATTAAGGAATGCCTGATAGATGCTGATGGAAAAACCCAGCAAAAGCATCGCGACGGGGAGGTGCCATGCCTTTTTCTGTTTCAGGAACAGCATGGTGAACCAGGACGCCGCGGCCCCGCACAAAAGACCGATGGATATCTGCAGATTGAACATGGAATAAGAAAGGATCTCGCCCACGGCCGTGGGGACCGACGCGAAGAACCCCACGAAAACGAACACGACAAACTGGCCGTAGCGGCCGTCCAGCACTTTTGGCAGCACGCCCTGCAGCACCGTATACAGAAAAACGGGCGCTGCCAGAAACCACAGGATGACTGCGAGCCAATCCCACAGGAAGGGGACATAGTTGCCATTTGGGGCAATCAACAAGTCCAGCAGCCAGATGCCAAACCGCCCCTGGGAGACCCAGGATAGGATGCCGGGCGTTTGTGCGTTGAACCAGCTTTCTTCGTCGATGGTGAGAGAAAAATGAGTGAGCATGAAGGCGAAACATCCCAGCGTGAACACAAGCCCCAAAAGCAGGGCCCATTTGTATCGGAACAGAAAGCGGCCGAAAGACCGTGTCTCGCTCTCGTGTTTCATGGCGCTGCCTCCGCTTTTGCAGTAAAATCGGGATATCGGGATGTTGTATCCGCTCATTTTACCCAAGAGCGGCCAGGCTTTCGTCCAACTTGCGCTTTTTTTCCTGTGCGCGGGCCAGTTTGTCGCGGATGTCCTGCACCACATGGTCGGGCGCTTTGGCCACAAACTCTCCGTTTGCAAGGCGTTTTTCCAGGTTTTCGATCTCGCCCTGGGCGGCCTGCACCTCTTTGGAGAGGCGGGCCAGTTCCTTGTCGCGGTCGATGAGCTCGAGCAGCGGAATGAACCCGCGCGCCGATGCGGTGGCCACCTGCACCATGCCGGCGGCGTCGCCGGTGTAGGCAGCCACACACTCCACCTCGTCGGCGCCGGCCAGCTTCTGGATGGTGGCGGCGCCGGCCTCGAAGGCGGGACAGTTGCTTGCCTCTACAATGATGCGGGTGCGTTTGGCGGGATGCACACCCATCTCGGCGCGCACGGTGCGCACGGCGCGTATCAGCTCGATCACCTCGCCAAAGTCCTTCTGCTCGGCGGCAAAGTCCAGTGCGCTGCGCCGGCGGGGCCACGTTTCCAGCATGATCGTCTCGCCGCCGGTGCGCGAGGTGTCGTCCACTGGCAGGGCGCGGAAGATTTCCTCAGTAATAAAGGGCAT
>JAVBQQ010000086.1:0-5081 GCA_031548875.1 Oscillospiraceae bacterium | reverse complement strand
CCTCAAGGACCTGCTGCTCTTCCACTCGGCCGCGCAGGACAAGCCCCTCACGCTGGCCGAGTACCGCGCCGCCATGCCGGAGGAGCAAAAATACATCTACTACGCCGCCGGCGACAACACCGCACGGCTTGCAAAGCTGCCCCAGGCGGAGCTGGTGCGCGACAAAGGCTACGACCTGCTGCTGCTCACCGACGAGGTGGACGAGTTTACCCTCAGCATCATGCGCCAGTATGACGAAAAGGAGTTCCGCAACATCTCCGGGCAGGACCTGGGCCTTGAGAGCGAGGACGAAGTAAAAGAGGTGGAGGAGCAGAACGAGCAGAACGCCGAGCTGTTCACTTTCATGCAGGAAGCGCTGGGCGGCAAGGTGACCGAGGTAAAGGCCAGCGGCCGGCTGAAGAGCCACCCGGTCATCATCACGGCCAGCGGGGGCATCTCGCTGGAGATGGAGAAGGTGCTGAACAGTATGCCCGCCGGCGAAAAGGTGGAGAGCAGGAAGGTGCTGGAGATCAACGCCTCGCACCCGGTGTTCGAAAAGCTGAAGGGCCTGTACGCCACAGACAAGGACCTTGTGAAGACCTACGCCGGCCTTTTGTACGACCAGGCGCTGCTCATCGAAGGCATCCCCATCGAGGACCCGGTGGCCTTCTCCAGCGCAGTGTGCGACCTGCTGGCGAAATAACCGCGCGATCGGCATTTCTCAAAAGCATACACGGGGCGCCGCCGGGCGCCCCGTTTTGTTTATGTTATGCACCTGCCTCGCCGCTGGGCGCGTTTTCTGTCGCCGTTTCCGCTCCGGTCCCGGCTTCCCGCAATTCCGCCGCGATCCCACCGTATCGATTCCGGTTCGTGCGGGTCAGCTTGGCAGGCTCCAGCCCGTCCAGCAGGGCCTGCGCCTCTTGGCCACGCCCCAACTTGACCAGCAAACAGGCGCGGTTCAGCGCATTTTCATCGCGGTAGGCGCGCGCCCAGTATTTGTAGCCCACACTGGCAGCGTCGGCTTCTTCCAGCGCAAGCCAGGCGGCGGCGTTGCCATCTTCCTCGTACTGCTGCTTGCGCTCCTGCTCCCGCTGCTGAAAGCCCTTGGCATAAGATACGCGAAAATAGTGCCACACCAGCGGCGCCTGGATGAGCACCGACAGCACCAGCAGCAATGGCGCCAGCGGATGCAGGAGGTACAAAAGCACCCCGATGACCACCAGCACGATTGCGATGGGCAGCAGGTATTTCAGTATCGGGTGTTTCTTCAAGGTTCACTCTTCCCCTTGCCGGCGGGCCGGGCCGGCCTTTGTATTGCAGCAAACGGTCACTCGGCGGCCGGGCGGCCCCCACCCAGCGGAGGCTCCACCGCCAGCGCCGTGGGGTTCCACTCTTCCGCGCGGGTGCGGTAGTACTCGGCGCGCTCCTCGTCGCCGGCGCGTTCAAAGCATTCGGCCAACCCGGCCAGCGGGATGCTGCCCACCGTGGCGGCCACCAACTCCGGCTCTGCACCCGAAAGCGCGGCGGCGTACCAGTCGGCCGCCTGTTGTTCGTCGTTGATGCTGAGGTAATAGTCCCCCAGGCAACAGCAGATCTCGGAGGGTGGCTGGCCCACAAGCTCGGGCGCCGCAAAACGCAGCAACATATCGCCGTCCTTTTCCAGCGCCGCGCAACGCACCAGGACACAGGCGGCACGGCGCAGCACCTCGGGCGGGCGGGTGGGGTCGGCGCGCACCTCTTCAAAATAGCCCCGCGCCGCGCGAAAGTCCTCAAGCTCTCCCACCATCATCAATTCGCGGGCATACATCATCTCCAGCCGTCCCGAAAAGCGCATGCCTCTGGCCACCAGCTTTGCAAACAGCCCAAGGTCACGCACGCCGTGGCCGCCGGTGGGGTGATGATGCACGATGACATTGCTGCGGTAAACGACGGGGTCTGTGCGCAATGTCTCGTGGATGGGATCCACAAACTGGAAGGCGCGCAGCCGGCGGAACAGCTTGGGGCGGAACTCCACGTCGAAGTTGGCGGTGGTGCGGTTGCCCACGTGGTTGGCATACGCCACCTCCACCACCTCCACCTCGGGCAGGATGGCCTCCTTCAGCTGGACAAAACGCGCCTGGTTCTCCTCGTCGATCATCTCGTCCGCGTCGGCCGTGTAGATATAGTCGCAGCTCGCCTTGGAAAGAGAAAAATTGCGTGCATCCGCAAAATTATCGCTCCACTCAAAATCAAACACACGGGAGGTATAGCGCCCCGCCACCTCCTTGGTGCTGTCGGTGGAGCCGGTATCCACAATGATGATCTCATCGGCGATCCCTTTCAGCGAATCGAGACAACCCGCCAGGGTATTCTCCTCGTTCTTTACGATCATGCAGACGCTGATGCTTGCCATCCTTCCATCTCCCTTGTGCGCAAAGGCGTAAAGCGCATGGCCCCGCCGCTTTTCGCGCCATTCTCATTTGGTTTTTAGTGTACCACAGCGGGGGGTGTTTCGCAAGGCGAACTTGCACGCGCACGGTTGAAGCTTCTCCACGCATATGCTATAATAAAAGCAGTAAGCAATAGGCAACTCATTGGGAGGAACACGACACCGTGACACTTGACAAGCTGCCCGTGGGCGCCAGCGGGCGCATCGCGCGCGTGGGCGGGGCCGGGGCACTGAGGCGGCGCCTTCTGGACATGGGCCTCACGCCCGGCACCCGCGTGAAGAAGCACAAGGTGGCCCCCATGGGCGACCCTGTTGAGCTGGAATTGCGCGGCTATTCGCTCACCCTGCGCATGGAAGACGCCGCCAACATCACCCTGGCCGACGAGACGGCCGACAGGACGGCCGCCACGGAAGGAAACGAACGCCATGCAACCTAAACTCGTCTTTGCGCTGGCCGGCAACCAAAACAGCGGCAAAACCACCCTGTTCAACCACCTCACCGGCTCCAACCAGCATGTGGGCAACTTTCCCGGTGTCACGGTGGAGCGCAAGGACGGCCGTATCCGCGCCCACGAGTATGCCACCGTGGTGGACCTGCCAGGCATATACTCGCTCTCGCCCTATACCAAGGAGGAGATCGTCACCCGCGATTTTCTTATCGACGAGCGTCCGGACGGCATCATCAACATCGTGGACGCCACCAACATCGAGCGCAACCTCTATCTCACGCTGCAGCTCATCGAGCTGGCCATCCCCACCGTGCTGGCGCTGAACATGATGGACGAGATGCGCGCCAATGGCAACACGGTGGACGTGGACGCCCTGGCCGAGCGGCTGGGCATCCCGGTGGTACCCATCTCGGCCGCCAAGAGCGAGGGCATCCACGAACTCATCGACACCGCCATCGCCACGGCGCAAAACCGGGTGAAGCCCCAGGTGGAGGATTTCTGCGACGGCCCGGTGCACCGGTGCATCCACGGCGTGTCCCACATCGTGGAGGACCACGCCGACCGCCTGGGCGTGCCACGGCGGTTTGCCGCCACAAAGCTGGTGGAGGGCGACGCGCCAATGGTGCAGCGGCTGCACGTCTCCCAAAACGAGATGGACACCGTGGAACACATGGTACACGAGATGGAAGAAGAACTGGGCACCGACCGTGAGGCCGCCCTGGCCGACATGCGCTACCAGTTCATCGAGCGGGTGGTGCATGACACGGTGGTGCGCACAGGCAGCACCCGCGAGCGAGCGCGCAGTGTGCGCGCTGACGCTATCCTCACCCACCGCGTTTTTGCCATCCCCATCTTCCTCGGCATCATGCTGCTGGTGTTCTGGCTCACCTTCGGCGTCATCGGGCAGCCACTGTCCGACCTGCTCTCCACCGGTATCGACGCACTCACCGGCCTTGTGAGCCGCGGCCTGGAAGCCGCGGGGGTGAACCCCGTCGTGCGCAGCTTTGTGGTGGATGGCGTGTTCACCGGCGTGGGCTCGGTGCTCAGTTTCCTACCCATCATCGTGGTGCTGTTCCTGTTCCTCTCTCTGCTCGAAGACTCAGGCTACATGGCCCGCGTAGCCTTCGTGATGGACAAGCCGCTGCGGCGCATCGGCCTTTCGGGGCGCAGCATCGTGCCCATGTTGCTGGGCTTTGGGTGCACGGTGCCGGCCACTATGGCCACGCGCACTCTGTCCAGCGAGCGCGACCGCAAGATGACCATCCTGCTCACCCCGTTCATGAGCTGCTCGGCAAAGCTGCCCATCTACGCTGCCTTCACGGCTGCCTTCTTCCCGCGTTGGGCGCCGCTTGTCATGATGGCACTCTACCTCATCGGCATCCTCGTTGGCATCGCACTCGCCCTTATCATGAAAAACATTCCCTATTTTAAGGGACGCCCCGTCCCCTTCGTGATGGAACTGCCCAACTACCGCCTGCCCAGCCCGCGCACGGTGGCCATACTGTTGTGGGACAAGGCCAAGGACTTCCTCACCCGTGCCTTCACCATCATCTTCATCGCCAGCATGGTCATCTGGTTCCTGCAGTCGTTCGACGTGCGCATCAACCCCGTGGCCGACCAGGAACAGAGTATGCTGGCCAGCTTTGCGCGGCTCATCGCACCCATCTTCCTGCCGCTGGGCTTCGGTTTCTGGCAGGCCACGGTGGCGCTCATCACCGGCTTCATGGCAAAGGAGGCGGTGGTAAGCACGCTGGCCGTGCTGGCCGGCACCAGTGTGGAGGCCCTGCCCGCAGCGCTGGGGGCTATGTTCACCCCGCTGGCCGCGTTCAGCTTTCTTGTGTTCATCCTGCTGTACACCCCCTGTGTAGCGGCCATCGCCACCGTGCGGCGAGAACTGGACAGCAGTCTTTCCGCTGCCGGGGTAGCCGTGCTGCAATGCGTCATTGCATGGGTGTGCGCATTTCTCGTATATCAGGTCGGCTCGCTGTTCCTGTAGCAACAGCCGGGCTATTGCGCGCACCTGCGCGGGAGGCGGCCCGTGGGGCCGGATGCCATATGCAAACACTTTCTCCGCTGGATATCATTATCGTCGTCGTCGTTTTGGCACTGGCCGTGCTGGCCGTCGTCTTTCTGGTGCGCCGCCGCAAGAAAGGCGGCAATACCTGTGGCGGCGGCTGCGCGAGCTGCCCCCGCGCGGGCAACTGCGCCGACGAGCAGCCGCCGCA
>JAVBQQ010000049.1:0-14946 GCA_031548875.1 Oscillospiraceae bacterium | reverse complement strand
ACGACCTGGTGCTGCTGGCCCTGCTGGCGGACGCGCTCTCGGGCGAAGAAGGTGAAATACGCTGCGAGGGATGTGTGGTGAACCCGGTGCAAAAGCGTTGCATGCGCTATGACACCGCCGGTCTGGCCCTCGCGGCCGATGCGCTCATGCTGCTCAGTTGGCATAAGCTGCGCGACGATGTGCTGGACGAGCGCTTCCCCAAAAACCTGTTCTACAGGGCAGCCACCGGCGCAACGGGCAGCATGTACAAAAGGGCAGCCGCCCGCCAACCGGACATCGCACAGGTGGTCGCCGCACAGATGGACGCCCAGCGCCAGCTGGAGCTGGACGCCTGCCGCAGTCTGGACGAAGCGTGCGAACCCACCGCCCGGATGTGTGAGGCGATTTTCGCAGCCGCGGGGCGCACAGCGGACGAAAAGCGCATCCTGGCGCGGCTGGGGCTGTTTTGCGGGCAGGTCGTCTACCTGCTGGACGCAGCTGAAGATTTTGAAGACGACGCGAAACAGGGACGGTTCAACGTGCTGCTTACACTTTCCTACAGCCATGATGAGGCCGTACAGGCGGTGCAGCGGCGTTGTCGTATGGCCGCCGGAGAGATTGCTCTCTGCTACAACCTGCTCTCCCCTCTTTTATACAAGGACATCCTCGACAATATCTTTTTCCTTGGGCTGCCGGCGGGCATTGCCGCCGCAGGCCACAAGCGAACCAAAAGGAGCAAAGGACATGGACAGATCACAGGCGTATAGCGTACTTGGCCTTGCGCAAAACGCCAACGAAGAAGAGGTAAAGGCCGCCTATCGCGCATTGGCCCAGCGGTACGACGTGGACAATTACGAGGCCGGCCCCCTGCGCGAAGACGCCGAGCGCAAGATGCAGGAGTTGAACGAAGCATTCGACGTGCTGATGAGCTTCCTGCGCACCGGCACCGAGCCGGTCGCCGTCGGGCACCCGGCGTCCGATGCGGGCGCTTCGGGTGGCTCGGGCACGTCCAGCAGCCACTACGTTCAGATCCGTCAGCTCATCAACACCGGTCGTGTGGATGAAGCGCTGACTGAATTGAACGCCATTGTGAGTGGCTCCAGTGACGCCGAATGGAATTTTTTGATGGGAAGCGTTTTTTACTATAAGGGCCGGCTGGACCAGGCCCTGCGCTACTTCCAGAACGCCGTACACCTGGCGCCCGGCAACCGCGAATACGAGGCCGCGTTGCGCAACCTGCAGGGCGCACAGAATGGTGACATGCAGGGAAACCCCTATACCACCGCCGACCCCAGCGCCACCGCAATGAACTGCGCCTGCAACACCTGCGCGCTGATGTGCTGTATGGACGCCTGCTGCGGCGGCTGTCGCTGACGCCATGGCACCTGCAGCCGGCGGCGGGCAAAAAAAGCACAATCAATCCAAAAAAGTGGCACTGGGCGGCATCTGTGCCGCGCTGTGCCTTTTGGTGATGCTGGTGGGCGGCTTTCTGCCGCTCTCCACTTTTTCGGGGCCTATCCTGGCCAGCCTGCTGCTGGTCCCGCTCACTGTCGAGCTGGGCGCCAAAACCACCCTGCTCTGCTATGCGGCTGTCTCACTTCTTTCGCTGCTCATCGTCCCGGATCGTGAAGCAGTTTTATTCTTTCTGCTGCTGACGGGGTATTACCCTCTCCTGCAGCCTCAATATTTGAAGATTCGTCTGCGCCCCGTGCGATGGATACTCAAATTGGTGCTGTTCAATATTGCTATCGCGATCACATATATTATTTTATTGTTCCTCTTTGTTTCGCCAGCCGTGCAACAGGAGTTCGCCAACCAGGCCCCCTGGCTGCTCGTTGTCACTTGGGTGGTTGCAAACGTGCTGTTTGTACTATATGACATCCTCATCGACAAGGTGCGCATCATCTATATCTATCGCATCCGCAAGCGTTTTTTTCGCTAGAGGTTGTCCTGTTTTTTTGTGCTAGGGGTGTTCGGGCTGGCGACCGCGCTCATGCCCCTGTTGTTCTGTCATCCAGCGTAATGTGGGAGGGCTGATCGATCTTATGTGTGGAAGTGTAGGATATGTAGGCATGCGCGAATGCCGCGACGTGCTTCTGGACGGCCTGGGGCGCCTGGAATATCGGGGCTATGACTCGGCCGGCGTCGCCTTTTTTGAGCAGTCGGGCATAGAGGTGTGCAAATCCCAGGGCCGGCTCGCGAAACTGGCCGAGAAAATCCAGCAACTGCCCCTGCCTGAAAGCCATGTGGGCATCGGCCACACCCGCTGGGCCACCCACGGCGTCCCCAGCGATATCAACAGCCATCCGCACTCGGCGGCGCGCGTATCCCTGGTGCACAACGGCATTATCGAAAACTATGGCAAACTGAAGGAATATCTGCTTTTGCAGGGCTACGACTTCATCAGCCAGACGGACAGCGAGGTACTGGTGAAGCTGCTGGACCTGCACTACAAGGGCGACGCCATCGAAGCCATCCTGGCCACCCTGCGCGAGGTGCGGGGCAGCTACGCCCTGGCCATCCTGTTTGCCGACCAGCCAAACACCGTGTATGCCGTGCGCAAGGAGAGCCCGCTCATCGTGGCTTACGGCGACGGCGAAAACTTCCTTGCGAGTGATATTCCGGCCATCCTGCCCTACACGCGGCGGCACAGCATATTGGAAAACGGCGAGATCGCCGTGCTCACCCGCGACACCATCAAGGTGTACAACGAATTCGGCGTACTCATTCCAAAGGACATCCTCACGGCCGATTTTACTGTGGAAGCAGCCGAAAAGGGCGGCTATCCGCATTTTATGCTCAAGGAAATCCACGAACAGCCCGATGCGATCTTGGCGGCCGTGCGGCCACGCATCGAAAACGACATGCCAAGCCTTGACCTTCCGGGCCTTACCGACGAATATCTCGCCGGTCTCGGACGCATCTATATTGTGGCCTGCGGCACGGCCATGCACGCCGGCATGGTGGGCAAAACGGCCATTGAACGCATGACGCGGGTACCCGTGGAGGTGGACATCGCCAGCGAATTCCGCTACCGCGACCCCATCCTGGCCAAAGACGAGCTGGTCATCATTATCAGTCAGAGTGGCGAAACCATCGACACGCTGGCCGCGCTGCGCATGGCGAAGGAGCGCGGCGCCAGAACGCTTGCCATCGTGAACGCCGTGGGCAGCAGTATCGCACGCGCGGCCGACTGGGTCATGTACACCTATGCCGGGCCGGAGATCGCCGTTGCCAGCACCAAAGCCTACATGGTGCAGCTGTGCTGCCTCTATCTGTTCGGGCTGCAGTTGGCCCGCGTAAAAAGGACACTGAGCGATGACGTGATCTCCCATCTGACGAGCGAGATGCTGCGCGTACCGGAGATGTTGCGCCCTATCCTTGAAAGCTGCGAAGACATTCAGTTTTTTGCAAACGAGCTGCAGAACAGCGCAGATCTGTTTTTTATGGGCCGCGGCATCGACTACGCTCTCTCGCTGGAGGGCAGCCTCAAGCTGAAGGAGATCAGCTATGTGCACAGCGAGGCCTGCGCCGCGGGCGAGCTGAAGCACGGGCCCATCAGCCTGGTGGTTGACGGCACGCCGGTGCTGGCTCTTGCCACACAGGACGATGTGTTTGAGAAGACGATCTCCAACGTGCAGGAGGTGAAAAGCCGCGGCGCGAAGGTGGTACTCTTCTGCAAGGAAGACGCTCCCGTCCCCGACGGCACGGCGGATTATATCCACCGCCTTCCCTGCTTTGAGGGTGTGTTCATGCCCATGCTGCTGGCTGTGCCGCTGCAACTGTTTGCCTATTATATGAGCGTACTGCGCGGCTGCGACGTGGACAAACCGCGCAACCTGGCAAAATCCGTTACAGTGGAATAGGCGCCTGCATAGCGCCATCTTTCGCATTCCCCGTCTGCTATGCTTGTTGTATCCATACGGGCTGCATCGTTATATGTATAGCATACCGTTGTCATTTTCATCTCATGCCCCCTCCATGGGGGACATTCCACTGGAAAGGTGAGGTTTTTATGAATCCACTGCTTCCCCACTACCGCAAGCTGGGCGGTTGGCTGATGTTTATCAACGTGATGTCGATCATTGGCATCGTAGTTCACGGTTTAAATGTGCTCTCCTCCTTTTTCTCATTCTTTGCCCTGGGTTTTTCGGGCAGCATGTTTGCCGTCGTGGAGCAAGAGATCGGGATTCCCGGCCTGTTCCAAAGCTTTACCGGCCTTTACAACTTCCTGATTGTCTCTGTGTTTGTACTCTCCCTCATCCTGCTGGCAACATGCATCTGCAGGCTTGTTTTCCTTCAAAAGCGCCAGTTGAAGCCGTTCAAGGTCGCTTTTTTTGCAGGGTATGGCGCTTCTATCATCTATTACGTCATCTACCTCATTTATTTTGCGGTCAATCCCCTGGGGACCTCCATACAGCGCGTGTACGAGCAGATGCAAAAACTGCCCGGATACCAATATGACCCACAATTCGATGTATTTTGGAAAGCACAGATGGACTATATCAACGGCTACATGCTGGCCGTTGCGATCATCTGCCTTGTTATTGGAATCGGCCTTGCAGTCGCTTTCTTCTTCTACTTCCAGCGCTCCCGGCGGGTAAAGGTTTACTTCGACCCCAACTATGTGGATCCGCCATATACGTACACTCCCCCGGCCTCGCAAGCTGTAGCCTATGCCCCGCCGCAGCAATACGCACAGCAGCCGCGTGCGGCCTATCCGCAAGGGTATCCGGCGGGTTCTTATCCGCAGCCGCAAAGCTATCCCACCGCTTATGCACCACAACAGTATAGCTATGCCCAACCCGCCCCACAGCCACCCTATCCACAGGGCACGTACGCCACCGGCGCGTATCCCGCTCCCGGCCTCTATCCGGCTTCGCCGTATACCACTCCCGCAGCCAACTACCCGCCCCAGCCCCCACTGGCGGCCGCTGAAAGTGCTTTTCTACAGGCAACACCGCCACCCCCGGTTCCAGTATCGGCGGAACCGCAACCCCCGGAGCCCACACTGCAACCCCAAAGCAATACCACGCCACCCACCCCTGTGGCTCCCAGTTCTTTTTCTGGTAGCGGCGCGCAAGATTCCCATTAGACCTTGGCCCGGCGTAGCAAACCACAAAAATGCAAACATAAAAAGGCCCGCAGGCAAACATACTGCCTAGCGGGCCTTTTTGCGACCTGATGCCCATTTACGAGGGTGGGTCTGTTATTGCGGAACGATTTTCGGCCCGGCGGGCGTATCTTCCACCACATACCCCAAGGCGGCCAGTTGGTCGCGCAGGGCATCGGCGCGGGCCCAGTCCTTGGCTTTGCGCGCTTCGCCCCGTTCCTCAGCCAGCTTTTGCACCTCGGGCGGGATGGCTTCTTCACGCCGGTTGTATAAAAGGCCCAACACGCCACACAGGGCGTCGAACACCTTCGCCGTCTCCTCCAATGCCCGTTTGTTGCTTTGGGGCGCAAGCGTGTTTATCTCACGCACAAGGTCAAACAGGGCAGCCAATGCGTCGGCCGTGTTCAGGTCGTCATCCATGCGTTCACAAAAGCGCACTTCTGCTTCCTTTGCCTTGTCCACAATTTCCCCGGAGCCGTCGCCGCCCGCGTTTTCGATGGCGAACGCGAGGTTTTCGCGACAGGTATACATCCGCTCGATGCTGGCCTTGCACTGCTCAAGGATGTCCATCGTAAAGTTGAGCGGGCTGCGGTAGTGCGCACTGAGCATAAAGTACCGAATGGGTTCATAGCCCATCTGCTCGGCCACCTGCCGCACGGTGAAAAAATTACCCAAACTCTTGCTCATCTTGCGGTCATCGATATTCAAAAAGCCGTTGTGCATCCAGTAGCGCGCGAATGGCTCACCGTTGGCGCATTCACTCTGGGCAATCTCGTTCTCGTGGTGCGGGAAAATGAGGTCCTGCCCGCCGGCATGGATATCAAAGGTGGCCCCCAGATGCTTTTTCGCCATGGCGCTGCATTCGATGTGCCACCCGGGCCGGCCCCTGCCCCAGGGGGAATCCCATGCGGGTTCGCCCGGTTTCTCCGCCTTCCATACGGCAAAGTCAGCGCCGTCTTCTTTCAAACCGCCGTCCAGGCTGGCCGACAACTCCCGGCTGTTCTCCAACTCATCCAAATTCAGATGAGACAGCTTGCCATACTCTGCAAACTTGCGCGCGCGGAAGTAGACATCGCCATTTTCGGCCACATAACCGTACCCATTATCCACGATATCGCGTATAAGAGCAATAATGTCGCCCATATGCTCAGTGGCACGCGGCATCACTGTGGGCCGCTGCACGTTCAGGCCGTCGGCATCTTGCAGGTATTCCTGCTCGAACTTGCGTGCAATTGCCTGAACAGTTGTCTCCTGTTCCTTGGCAGCGACAATGAGACGGTCGTCGATATCGGTGACATTGCTGACATAAAGCACATTCAAACCGGTATAGGCCAGATATCGGCGCAGTGTATCAAACACGCACAATGGGCGGGCATTGCCCACATGGATGTAGTTGTACACCGTGGGCCCGCATACATAGATGCTGACCTCGCCGGGTGTCATTGGCACCAGTTCTTCCTTCTCGCGAGACATGGTATTGTAGATCTTCATGCAGTTCTCCTTGGTTTCGCTCGTTTTTCCTATCACATCCGGCTTTAATGACCGGGATACCCAGGCTCATCAGCCGGAGGGACGCCCACAGATGGCTGTTCCGGCGGTTGCATCGGCACGGGTGTCTGCGCGGGCGCCTGTGTGGGCGCGTGCAGATATTCCTGCCCCGGCTGCACGGACGGCGGTTGCGTATATGGCTGCGTGGGCGGCGCATTCGTGTAATACTGCGGTGGCTGCCCATACGGGCTGCTGGACGGCGGTGGCTGCCCGGTTGCATCGCCAAACGAGACGCTGCCCGGTTCACATCCGGGAGGTACCGGGCCGTCGCCCGTGTACACGGCCGGCTCGGTTGCGTTACAGATGGCAAACACGATGTTGCTCAGAAGCGGCAACTCCCACACCTTCCATTGATATGCCTGTATCGCACCCAACACAAGAATCGCTATCACAGCCAATGCCACAAGCAGACGTAACAGCGAAAACAGGATGCTGCCACCCCAGTGAAACGAAAACACGCCAAAAGCCCCGATGGAAAACCTGCCCTGAAACATTGAAAAAATGGCGTTAAGCACCGTTTTGGCCACCCATAGTACACTGGAAAACATGGCATAATACTTTACAAGCCCGCTGTTGCGTTCAATAAAGAACAAAACAAGCGACACGGCAAACCCCACCACGCCAAACAAAAGGGTGAGCGCACAGCAGCACAGCGCCAGAATGTTGGCGGAAATGTTCCCGGTGCTGGTTGTATGCGGCTGATACACCTTTGCAATCTTCATGCTTCTCACCTATTTCGTCGTATTGATATACGAGCGATTTCCCCAGATATACTGCACGCCCGAAACGGCCGTGATGGCCGCTACCACCCAGCATAACACAAAACCGATGATTTGGGGAAGATATCCAACCATCACGTGCGCCGGCATCAGATGCTGAACGCCCACCATTAAATAGTACAAGATGATGGTAAGCATTTGCACCACCGTCTTCACCTTACCCCACATATTCGCCGCAATCACCTTGCCGCCCGCTTCCACCGCCACCATACGCACACCGGACACCGCAAACTCCCGAACGATGATGATGACCAATACGATGGGTGAACAGACGCCATCCCGCAGCATATACAAAAAAGCAACCGTCGTGAGTATCTTGTCTGCAAGAGGATCCGCAAATTTGCCAAAATCAGTAACCATATTGTGCTTGCGTGCGATGTGTCCGTCCAAAAAATCAGTAAAACTGGCAATTGCGAATACGACACACGCAATCAGATACGCCGGCGAAAACCCAGGTAGAGAAACGAAAACAATAAATACAGGTATCAGCATTATACGCATTATTGTTAGTTTATTCGGAAGGTTCAATTGTTGTTCCTCCGTTTATTATTTAGTAAATTTGGTTCTTCTTTGTTTGAAAAGATATTCGCCTTCACAGGGCATCTATCACAATTTCAGCCATCAAATCTACTCCAAACAAGCCCACGACACGCACCAGATAAAACTGGCCAGGAAGCAGCTCATCCCCACCGGAAAGGAACACATTCAGGTCTATCTCCGGCGCGTCGTGCACACCGTGGCATCGCCACATTTGCAGCGAATCATCCCATCCATCGCAGAGTACATAAATTGTTTTTCCCGCCATCTGTTCCTGCTTATCCATAAGGATACGGCTCTGCATCTCCATGATTTCATCCGCCCGCCGCCAGCGCTCTTCCTCCGGCGGTAAACCAGGCAGTTCTGCCGCCGGCGTGGCTTCCTCAGGCGAGTAGGCAAAACAGCCCAGCCGATCAAAACGGACATCTCTCACAAAATTACACAGCTCTTTAAATTCTTCTTCCGTTTCTCCGGGATATCCCACAATCAAGCTGGTCCGCAGTGTCGCGCCCGGCATGCGCTTCCGTATCAGCTGAAGCGCATTACGCACAGCATCGCTCCCGCCACGACGGCGCATGGAGGTGAGTATCCTGTCGCTGATGTGTTGGATAGGCAGGTCAAAATAGTGCAGTACTTTATCGTTGCGAACTATTGCGTCCAACAGTGCATCATCAATACGTTCGGGATAACAGTACAGAAGCCGTATCCAGCGTATCCCTTCCACTGTATTAAGTGCATCCAACAACACTCCTAAGCGGTTTTCACCACAATCCCGTCCGTACGCTGTCACATCCTGCGCCACCAATACAAGCTCCCGAACACCCTGTTCGGCCAACCAGCGGGCCTCTGCAACACAATCCTCCAGCGGTCGGCTGCGCATGGGGCCCCGAATTATCGGTATGGCGCAATAGGAACACGCATTCGAACAACCCTCTGCAATTTTAAGCCAGGCGTAATGCGCAGGTGTGCTGATAACGCGCGGTCCACCCAAGGGAAGGTCCGTTTTAGCGCCCATACACACAAGAGGCGGCACTGCACTTATGTCACTATATGCAGATTCTACTTCACCGTTTTTGTCATTGCCGCAAATTATTTGAATTATATTTGCCAATTCTGTATTTTTCCCAATGCCCACCACAGCATCCACTTCGGGAATCTCTGCCGCAATCTCTTCGTGGTATCGTTCTGCCAGGCAACCGGTCACCACTACTTTCAAAGTCGGTTTCTCTCTCTTAAGCATACAAGCGTCCAGTATATGCTCAATTGCCTCTTCTTTTGCCGGCTGAATAAACCCACAAGTATTGACGACCACCAGATCCGCCATGGCCATCTCCGGCACTGTCCGGTGTCCAGCCTCCAGAAGCTGGCGGCAGAGCACATCGGCATCTACCTGGTTTTTGGGACATCCCAACGATATGATCGCAATGTTCATTCTGTTTCCCTTGTGAGTATAATCTGTTATTCCTGCTCAAATTGTTCCAGCGCTTTTACAATGTCTGTGAATGAAAATCCGCGTCTAGACATCGCTATACAAACCTTTTCCCTCTCGCCCGCATCCAGCCTGTGTACATACTGCTTGCGCAGCACACGCAATGCCGCCAATACATCATCCACGCCGGGGCTATGCAAAGCGTCGTCGATCTCCTCCCGCCCCACACCGGCGGCCCGCAGCCTGTCTCTAATTTCCAATCGGCTGCGGCCCTGTTCAGAAAGTTGTTCCGCTCGGGCGGTGGCAAAGCCACTGTCGTCCAGCAGTTCCAGTTTAGCCAGTTCATCCAGGGCCGCCTGCACACAATATTCATCGTGGTACTGCAGCAACTTCCGAGCCAATTCACTTCTACTGTGGGCACGCCGCCCCAGCAGCCGCAGGGCGCGGTCTTTCGCCTTGCGGGTATCACAGCATCGCTTCAATGCGGAGAGCTCCCCGTCTTCCAATGAGGAGCCCTCGTGCAGGTCATATTGGGAGAGTGTCTGCGCGTCCACCGAAAAAAGGAACTGCTCTTCGGAGAAAAGTGCAAATCTCCCCTGTTTTGTTTCGCCGACCCGAGTGATCTCAACCATCTCGCCCAACCCCTATTCGGCGCTGATGTCCAGCCCGCGCTCAGATGACGCTGCCGCTGGAGCTGTCTTGGCATTCGCCGTCGTCGCCGCAGCGGCCGGGGCGGCAAGATCGTCAAGATTGCCCGAGCCGGCTCTCTTCTTGCGTTTGCCCGCCACAGACAACTTGTCCATGTTTTCGCGCACCTGCTTTTCCACCTCGACGGCATACTCCGGGTTCTCTTCCAGATATTGTTTGGCGTTATCACGGCCCTGCCCAAGGCGTATTTCACCCGCATTGAACCAAGCGCCGCTCTTTTGTATGATGCCAAGCTCCACAGCCAGATCCAAAAGTTCGCCCGCGTGGGATATCCCCTCGCCGAACATGATATCGAATTCCGCCTCTTTGAAGGGGGGCGCCACCTTGTTCTTCACTACGCGCGCGCGGGTGCGGTTGCCGACGAATCCATCCGTCGCGCTTTTCAGCGACTCGCTCTTGCGCACATCAATGCGTACCGAAGAATAATATTTGAGCGCACGGCCGCCCGCAGTCACCTCCGGGTTGCCGTACACGATGCCCACTTTTTCGCGCAACTGGTTGATGAAGATACACACGGTGCCTGTTTTGCCGATGACACCAGTGAGCTTGCGCAGTGCCTGACTCATCAGTCGGGCTTGCAAACCCACATGGGAATCGCCCATCTCGCCCTGTATCTCGGCCCGCGGCACCATGGCCGCCACCGAGTCGATGACGATTGCGTCGATGGCGCCGCTGCGCACCAACGCCTCAGTGATCTCCAACGCCTGCTCGCCCGTGTCCGGCTGGCTCACCAGCAGGTTATCGATATCCACACCCAGCGCGGCCGCATACTCGGGGTCCAGCGCGTGCTCCACGTCGATGAACGCCACCTCGCCGCCGTTCTTCTGCGCCTGGGCCAACACATGCAGGGCCAGCGTCGTCTTGCCGCTGGATTCGGGCCCGAATATCTCCACTACCCTGCCGCGCGGCAGGCCGCCCACACCAAGGGCCGCATCCAACGCGATGGACCCCGTGGGGATTGCATCCACCTGCATAGCCACATTGTCGCCCATCTTCATCACGGCGCCCTTGCCGAAGTTCTTCTCGATGCTGGCAATCGCCGTTTCCAGCGCCAGTTTCTTGTCCTGCGGTGCCGCCTTTTCAGGGGTGGGAACGCTCGCTTTTTTGTCCGCCATGCTTTCGTCTCTCCTCTATCGTCATTCTGCGTCTATACTGGGATGCGCCGCTTGTGGCGCGTCTTTCGCCTCTGTCTCACCCATCAGCGCCCATAACTCATTCGGTGCCGCTGTCGGGATTTTGGGGCCTCGTGCGCCCCCCTGCCAGTTGTTCGCCTGCGGCCCGGCTGGCTGTTGCACCTGCTCCTGCGCCGGAAGCGTTTGGACCGGAGGCGCGGTCTGCACCTGATATGCACCCTGCCCAGCCGCGGGCACAGACGCGCCGGCGGGAGCTGCGGGACGCAACTGGGGCTGCGGTGGGGGTGCGGCAGGTCTCAATACAAACTCCGGCGCCATATAGTCGGGGCCCACCGGTTCTTGCGGCGCGACAGAACGCCGTTTTGCCGAAGCCTGCGCCGCCGCGGAGGCCCTCGCCGCCACAGCAGTTTGCGCTGCGGTAGTCTGCGCTATGGCAGGCGGTGCCGTAACAGTAGCCTCTGTTACTGTCGAATCCTCATCCTGTACATCGATCTTCGCCTCCACCTGCACCCTGAGTTGCCGCGGCAGGGGCAATGCCTCCAGCGCGCACAGCAGCATGAGCGGAAGGAAACAGACAATGGAGCGGGGGCCGGTTTCCCACACCAGCTGAAAAAGCGCAAACCCAAACACCCCCACACGCACGAACGTGAGCGCGTCGTTTGCCCGCATCAGCGCCTTGGCGGCGCCTACTACCATCCACACCAGTATGCCCGCCATCAGCGCAAACGCCGCATAGGCCGTGATGTAGTAATACGAGCCCGCCGACGCAAAAATGTCCCGGAACAGCGAGGGCGGCGCGTTGTTCAATTCACCCGAAAAGGAAAAACTGCCATCTCCGAATGTGTAGGCCAACTTGTCCATCAGGTGCAGCACCAGTCCTCCCGGGCCCATGTCACCCAGCCGGTTGCTGATCTCGGCACGGGTATAAGCAGAACGCATGGTCGGGTCGGTAAAGCCAGCCAGTTTTTCATAATCGGCGCTGTTGTAGGAGCCATGGCCTTCCAGCCCGGCCATCACCGGGGCATAGCAGGTCATCTTGCCGTCCGCAGTAGCTGCGCCGGCCTGTGAGGTGGAAACAGCCGCAAAGCCCAGCCCCACCAGCACAATGGCCGCCGCGGCAAGCCCTGCCAGAAGCAAACGCAACCGCCCCTTGCCGCATAGCAATACCAAAACATCAATGGCAATGGCCACCCACACGGCAAACACCGCCAGTTTGAACAGCGCCCCCAGCCCCAACAGTGCAGATGCGATTGCAAAACGGATAAACGTCTTTTTGACATTTCCCTGACGCCATTGCAGCCGGGCATGCTGCCAGAGCATCACGGCAGCGATGGGAACGGGTAGGATGAGCGTTTCGGCACAGGGCAGGGCGGCGGCCACCACAAACGGCAGCAGGAAAAAGCAGCCCACCAGCACGAACAACGCATTGCCCACCCCAAACAAGCGGCGCACACAAAAATAGAGGAGCGCCACACTGCCCGTGATGCAGAGGGCATTCAAAACCATGGCGCAGAAGGCAAAGTTGGAAATGCCCACTGCATTCAAAAGTGTAAAGAAGAAACGCCAAAACGCATAAATTCCAATATTTCTCGGGAATAGCTGCAGGTACGCCGCGGGGGTGGCGCCCTGCAGCACGCTCTGCCGGGCATACTGCATGAGCAGCCCAAAATCAGACCCCACATCCTGCCAGGGCAAAAGCTTGTTGCCCATCCAAAGCTGGGCACACAGAAGCAGCGCCAGCAGCAGGATGACCACCACGCGCTCCACTGCTGGATGGGGTCCTGTGATGAGCGAAAACAAGCGTGCCACCAGCAGGATCAGAAGCACACCCACCACCGCGGAGACCAGCAGAAGCAGGTAGTTGAACGGGAAGCTTGCGTTGGGATTGGCAAAGATGGACAGCAGCACCACAATGGCAAAAAACACCACAAATACGATGTTGAACACCCGATACAGCCAAGAGGTGTTCACCTGCGCACGCAGCAGGTTTTTGCCCTGTGTTTTGTGCATTTCCTTCCCTCCGTTTCCGTTGGGGGCTATTGTTACCACAACAGCCAGCCGCAAAAATCAACAAAACGGCGGAAGCCGATTGCTTCCGCCGTTCCGGTACCTCCCCTGTATGGGGAAAAAACCGGTCAGCGGTTTTTACGGTACTGTCCTTGTTCGTTCTACAGCGAGACATCCTCGCCCAGTTCCAGCAGGTCCTCCACCTCGGGAATACCTGTTCCGGCGGGGATCAGCTTGCCGATAATCACGTTCTCCTTCAGACCGGTAAGCGGGTCCACCTTGCCTTTGATAGCAGCGTCGGTCAGCACGCGCGTTGTCTCCTGGAAGGAGGCGGCCGAGAGGAACGAATCGGTAGCAAGCGAAGCTTTGGTGATGCCCAGCAGCACGTTGACGTAGGTGGCAGGCTTTACGTTTTCTTCGCCGGCGGCGGTACGATCCTCGATCTCCTTGTTCAGGCGCTCCACCTCGTTGCGCTCCACAAGCATACCGCTCATCAGGTCGGTGGAACCGGGTTCTTCCACACGCACCTTGCGCATCATCTGGCGCACGATAACCTCGATGTGCTTATCGTTGATATCCACGCCCTGCTGGCGGTAGACGCCCTGCACTTCCTGGATCAGATAGTTCTCCACAGCCGTAACACCCTTGATGGCCAGGATGTCATGCGGATAGGCGTGGCCCTCGGTCAGCATGTCGCCAAGCTCCAGCTCTTCGCCCTCCTGCACACGGATGCGCTGGCCAAAGGGCACCAGATAGCTCTTTTCCACCGGGGCGCCGTTCTCGTCGGTGCCTGTCACCACCACGTGACGGTTCTTCTTCGTGTCGTCAATGTGGGTGGTTCCGGCAATCTCGGTCATGATGGCAAGCGCCTTTGGACGCCGCGCCTCAAACAGCTCCTCCACATGGGGCAGGCCCTGCGTGATGTCCTCGGCCGAAGCGATGCCGCCGGTGTGGAAGGTACGCATGGTCAGCTGGGTGCCCGGCTCGCCGATGGACTGGGCGGCAATGATGCCCACGGCCTCACCGATGCCCACCGGGCGGCCGTTGGCAAGGTTTGAGCCATAGCACTTGCCGCAGGCGCCCTGGGCTGCCCGGCAGGCCAACACGCTGCGGATCTCCACCTTCGTGATACCGGCGTCCACGATGCGTGCCGCGTCGTCCTCGTCCATCATCGTATCGCTCGTCACCAGCACTTCACCCGTTTGCGGATGGGTCACGTCGCGCACGGGGAAGCGGCCCACCAGGCGCTCGGCCAACGGCTCGATCACCGCGTTGCCGTCGCCCAGGATGTCCGATACCGTGATGCCCTCCTCGCTGCCGCAGTCGTCCTCGCGGATGATGACATCCTGCGAAACGTCCACCAGTCGGCGGGTAAGGTAGCCGGATTCGGCGGTGCGCAGGGCGGTGTCGGCCAGGCCCTTTCGCGCGCCGCGCGAAGCGACGAAGTATTCGAGGATGTCGAGACCCTCGCGGTAGTTGGAACGGATGGGGATCTCAATGGTCTTGCCCGAGGTGTTGGCGATCAGGCCGCGCATGCCCGCCAGCTGGCGAATCTGCTGCATCGAGCCGCGGGCGCCGGAGTTGGCCATCATGGTAATCGGGTTGAGCGGGTCAAGCGTTTGCGTCAGCGCGCTGGTCACATCGTTGGTGGTCTGTTCCCAGATGTTGATGACCGAACGGTAGCGCTCGTCTTCAGAAAGCATTCCTCGCGAG
>JAVBQQ010000038.1:0-46899 GCA_031548875.1 Oscillospiraceae bacterium | reverse complement strand
CATGAAGGCGTTCAGGTCGCGCAGGGGGGTGCCGCCCCCGTGGGATTCCCCTTTCAGGATGGCTCCCACGTTGGCCGCCGTCATGTCCATAGCGCCGCTGCAATAGCCCCGCCAGAGAGGGTCCGGCACGCTGAACAGGCTGGCCGAGTTCCTGGGCACCGAGCCGTAGATGAGCCGGAACATGTGGTACACACTCATCATCAGGTAGCCGCTGATCTCGCTCACGAGGGCCTTGTCCGGGCAGGCGTTCAGCTTGTCGTACAGGATGTTGAGGCTGTTGCTTACCAGCTTGCGGTTCAGCGTGGGCAGCACGCTGCCCTTGAAGTGGCCGTCGGTGGAAGCGGCGGTGTCGGGCGCAGGGATGTCATCCACGTTCAGCGTCAGGCCGCTGCGGTCTGCGCTGCGGCCGAGCAGATAGTCACACGATACGCTGTAATAATCCGCCACGCGCACCACGAAGTCCAACCCGCACTCGCGGATGCCTTTCTCGTAATGGCTGAGCAACGCCTGCGACACGCCGAGCTCCTCGGCGGCCTTTTTCTGCGTGACACCCTTCTCCTTGCGAAGAAGGGTGATGATGCGGCTGAATTCCGATGCCATCCCTGCGATACCCCTTAAAACAACTGAATTTCGATAGAAAAAGGCCTATGCCGCGGCCTGGAACAGTCTATTAGACAAACCATTCCCACAGACACCGGCCGGCAACTGTGGGAAGGAAGAGGACAGAACCATTACTTGTGGTAAATTATAGAACAGTCAAAACCGTTTGTAAAGGCGGTGCCGGGTCAAAAAAAAGGCCGAAAAACTGTGTCTTTTGTCACGCCCCTACATGTGCGGGGCAAAGCGCCGCATATACCGCAACATATTGTGGTGGGCCCAAAGGCGGCGGCAAAAAATAGCAAAATTTGAATGGAGAAACCATGAAGACCTATAAATTGCATCTGTTCCGCCACGGGCTGACACAGGGAAACCTGGACGGGGTCTTCGTGGGAGGCGGCATAGACATGCCGCTGGCCGACGAGGGGGTCAAACAGCTGGCGGCGCTGAAGGCGCGGTACGTCTACCCGCCCGTGGGGGCGGTGTTCTCCTCGCCCATGCGGCGGGCGTTGGAATCGGCAGACATCCTGTACCCGGACGTGCGGGAGCGCCTGGTGGTGGAGGAACTGCGCGAGAACCGTTTTGGCGCGTTGGAGGGCCGCCGCGCCGCGGACATGATGCAGGACGAAGAGCTGCTGCGGTGGCTGGACCCGTGCAGCGGCTATCTGCCCGAAGGGGGCGAGAGCGGCGAGGCGTTTGCAGCGCGGTGTGCCGGGGCGCTGGTTTCCATGATGACCTGGCAGGCGCAGAATGGCGTGACCGAGGCCGCCTGCGTCACCCACGGCGGGGTCATCATGTCCATGCTGTCCCAGAGGGGCCTGCCCCAAAAGCCGCCGCAGGAATGGATGAGCGACAACGGCTGCGGCTTCACCGTGCGGGCCGACGCCGCCATGCTGATGCGGGACGGGCTGGTAGAAGTTGTGGGCCTGCTGCCGTTTGGCTATGGGGAGGATTGAACGCCGGGGGCCTGTTGCCCGGAAGCACGAGCAAAAGGCGCTCGACGGATATTGCAAAACAATAAGCGCATCAACAAACGTAATAACGAATTAAAGAGGTATACTATGAGTAAATCCTGTGTACACATATACACTGGGGAGGGCAAAGGCAAGACCACCGCAGCAGCAGGTCTTGCCGCCCGCGCCGCTGGGCAGGGGCTGCGGGTGGGCTTTTTCCAGTTCCTCAAATCGGGCAAGCTGGGCATCTCGGGCGAGGTGATCTCGCTGTCCAAGCTGGGGGTGCTGGCAGTGAGCCCGCCCTGCGACGGCTTTGTGTGGCAGATGGACGAAGAGGCGCTGGCCGCCTGCAAGGCGCAGCAGAAGGCCACCTTTGAGCGGGCGGTGAAGCTGGCGCCCGAGCTGGACCTGTTGGTGCTGGACGAGGCCGTATGCGCGCTGGACGCAGGTATGTTGGACGCGGAAAACGTGCGCGCCTTCCTGCAAAACCGGCCCGAGGGGCTGGAGGTGGTGCTGACAGGGCGGGGGGATATCACCGCCCTGTGCGACGTGTGCGACTACATCACCGAGATGCGCCCGCTGGCCCACCCCTGCGAGAAGGGCGTGGGCGCCCGCCGGGGCATCGAATACTAGGACGCACGAGCAGGGTGGGCAGGTGCCAGGCGGGGAATAGGCGCAATTGAAAATACAATTTGTATATTAAATATATAAAATCACTTATAGTATTGTGGCGCGGAATGAATGGTAGCCGTTTATTGCCTGCACTGCTCCCCCAATTCCCGGCGTAGCGCCAGTACCATGCCGGCGCGCACCCAGTCTGTCAGTTCACCGGGGATCTCATCGTAGGCGTGGCAGACGCGGGGCATGCTGTGCAGCTCGGCCTGCACACCGTGGCGCTGCAGGCGGCGGGCGTAGTCGATATCCTCGTCACGCAGCGGGTCATATTCACAGGCCACCACGAACGCCGGCGGCAGGCTGGAGAGGTCGGCCGCCAGCAGCGGCGCCGCATAGCTGGGCAGGGGCGCGCCGCCCCGAGGGCCCAGGTAGGCGTCCATGCTGTGGCGCAGGGCGGACACCTGCACGAAAGGCCCCGAATCTCCCAGCTGCAGGCAGGAGGGCGTGTCCGCGAGGCCGGCCACCAGCGGGTAGTTCAGAATCTGCAGCGCGATGGCCGGACCGCCATGGTCGCGCAGGTAGAGGCACAGCCCGGCGGCCAGGTTGCCGCCCGCGCTGGTGCCGCACAGGGCGATGCACGGTTGTGAAGGCATTTGCCCTGCCAGAGTGTTTTCACTCTTTCCATCGTTTTCGGCGCCGTACTCCTCAGGGTGGGCGCAGATGTGAGCCAGCACGGCCAGGATGTCCTCCAGCTGGGCGGGGTAGCGGTGCTTGGGCGCCAGGCGGTAGTCCACGGCCACGGCCACGCAGGAGACCTCCAGCGCAAAGCGGGCGCAGCGCTCGTTGCACATGTCCGGCCCGCCCATCGTAAAGCCTCCGGGATGCAGATCCACCACGACGGGCAGGTTCTTGCCGCCGCGGGGCTTGTAGATGCGCACAGGGACGGCCGGGTTGACTGGTGTGCTGTCTTCGCCGTTCGTTTGGCCGTCATCAAGCGCCAGTGGCGCCCCCAGGTTCCGCCGGGCGGTGGCAGCTGCCTCTCCCGAAAGGCCAGGCAGGGTGCGGTCGGCCACCTCCAGCCCCTCGGGCGGCCGCCAGGGCGGCAGGGTGGCCATCACGGCGTCGGGGTCTGCGAAAAAGTGTTCATAGCCAGGATAGGGACGGATGTGCATGACGGAGCCCTCCTTGCAATACTGTTTTGTTCAGTGTACCATGCCGCCCGCGCCACGGGCAACCAGAGATGCACCGCGGCGGTGTGCCGGCAACGCAAGATAAATACGATACTATTCGTATAATAAAAACCATATATTACTGATTTGCAGAACAAATTTGACGAATGAACGGAATACAAGCAAAATAGAGAATAGATGTATGGAGAAATAATAGCCCCATGTGGGGGTCATTCATGCGGGGGGCGCACCCGATGCCCCTGCCAAACAGATAGAGGGATGGAAAGGAGGTGGGCGGAATGAAAAAGGAAACGCAGGGCAGGCGCGAGATGGGCGTGCTGGGTTTTATCGGCAGGCATTCGGCGGGCATCCGGCGCTGGTTTGTGCTGGCGGTGCTGGGCTCACTCGTCAGCATCGCGGCAAACTTCCTCATGCCGCAGGTCATCCGCTTCACCTTCGATACGCTGCTGGCCGGCCAGCCCTCCACGCTGCCCCCCTTCGCGCAGGAGTGGCTATCGTCCATCGGCTTCACCGGGGCCATCCCGCAAAGCTTTTACTATTGTGCAGGGGCCATCCTCATTGCCATGGGCGCGGCGGCGCTGTTCAACTTCCTCTCCCGCATGTGCATGGCCACCGGCACCGAACGCTTTGCCAGCAGCCTGCGGGACAATATGTACGCCCACGTACAGAAACTGCCCTTCCAGTGGCACGGCAGCCACCCCACCGGCGATATTATCCAGCGCTGCACGGCGGACCTGGACGTTGTGCGCAACTTTGCCTCGATGCAGCTCTTGGAGGTGGCGCGTACGGTGCTGCTGGTGGCGGTGGCGCTGGCGCTCATGTTCTGGATGAACACGACGCTCACGCTCATCTCGCTCATCTTCATCCCGCTCATCGCGCTCTACTCCATCATCTTCCATCGGGTGGTGGGCACCCGCTTTTTGAAGGCGGACGAGGCCGAGGGAGCGCTGACCACCGCCGTGCAGGAGAACCTGACCGGCGTGCGTGTGGTGCGCGCGTTTGGGCGCGAGCAGTACGAGCTGAAACGGTTCGACCGGTTCAACCAGCATTTTGCCGATTTGTGGATACGCCTGGGCAAGACGTTGAGCGCCTACTGGGGCGTGGGCGACATTGCCACCGGCCTGCAGATTTTGAGCGTGATGGTGGCCGGCGCCGTGCTGGCGGCGAACGGCAACATCACGCTGGGCGAGTTCATTGTCTTCGTGGCGTACAACCAGCAGCTGGCCTGGCCTATCCGCGCGCTGGGGCGCACGCTTTCGGAGATGAGCAAGGCCGGCGTGTCCGCCAGGCGGCTGCAGGAGATACTGGACGCGGAGGAGGAAACCCCCGAGCCGGACGCCCTCACCCCGCCGCTGGACGTGCCCATCCGATTTGAGAACGTCACCTTTGGCTACGAGCACCAGCCGGTGCTGAAGGACCTCTCCTTCACCATCCCGGCGGGCTCCACCTTCGGCATCCTGGGCGCCACGGGCAGCGGCAAGTCCACCATAACATACCTGCTGAACCGGCTGTACGACCTGCCCGACGGTTTTGGCAACATCTACTATGGCGATGTGGAGGTGCGCCGCATAAGCCGCGGCTACCTGCGCCGCAACGTGGGGCTTGTGCTGCAGGAGCCCTTCCTCTACTCGCGCACCATCGAGGAGAACATCGCCATTGCCATCGAAGCGGGCGGCGCCCCCGACCGCCCGCGCATCCGCCACACGGCGGACGTGGCCGCCGTGGACGAGGCCATCAGCGGCTTTGCCAACGGGTACGACACGGTTGTGGGCGAACGTGGGGTCACGCTGTCCGGCGGGCAGAAGCAGCGGGTGGCCATCGCCCGCACGCTGATGCTGGACGCACCGGTGATGGTGTTCGACGACAGCATGAGCGCCGTGGACCTGGAGACCGACGCCCGCATCCGCGAGGCGCTGCGCCGCGAGAAGGGCGACGCCACGGTGGTGCTCATCAGCCACCGCATCAACACGCTGATGCAGGCGGACAACATCATGGTGCTGGAGGACGGGCGCATTACGGCCATGGGCACACACGAGGGGCTCATCAAACAGCCAGGGCTGTACAAGCGCATCTATGACATGCAGAGCGAGGACGGGTGAGGAGCGCAAGGATAAACTGAACCCGTGTGCCTGCTGCTTGTCGCAAGCAGATGGCGCTCCTCCGCGCGGAGCCATTGCTGCTCCAGCGCGAGCCGCGCTACGAAGCGCCATCCACCTGCGCCAAGCAGCGTTCAGCTCTGCGCGGAGGAATACCGGGCAATTGCGCCGGACACGGCAAGGGCTATGAGTTCGAGTCTTTCGCCTTAAGGCAAAGTGGCTGGGCCGCCCGCGAAATCATTCCGTTTCAGATAATTCGAAAACAAGTAGCCCCAAGGAGGTGAGCCGCATGGAAGAAACTACCTATTCGGGCAGCTTTAGCTTAAAGACCTGGCGCCGGATGGGCCCGTTCATGCGGCCGTATGGGAAAAGCTTTGCCGCCGTATTCACCATCATGCTGTTTCTGGCGCTTGTCGACATCGCCATCCCGCTGTTCATGCAGCAGGCCATAGACCGCTTCGCCGACGCCGGCACCACACAAGGGATCATCCCGTTCACAGCCGTTTACGCCGCCGTCATCGTGGCGCAGGGGCTGGCTGTGGTGGGCATGGGCCGCCTCGCCATGCGCATCGAGATCGGCATTGGCAAGGACCTGAAGCGTGCCAGCTTTGTGCACCTGCAACGGGTGGGCCTTTCCTATTATAACCAGAACGCCGTGGGCTGGCTTTTGGCCCGGGTGATGAGCGACACCGACCGCATCTCCGGCATCGTGGCCTGGGCGTTCACCGACCTGTTCTGGTCGGTGTTCTATGTGGCGGGCGTGTTCGTCGCCATGCTGCGGCTCAACTGGCGGCTGGCGCTGCTGGTGATGCTGGTGGTGCCGGTGGTGGCGCTGCTCACCGTCTTTTTCCAGGGCCGCTTTTTGAAGGCCCACCGCGCCATGCGCGCGGCCAACAGCCGCATCACCGGCGCGTGGAACGAGGGGATCACCGGGGCAAAAACGTCCAAAACGCTCGTGATCGAGGACAAGAACGCGGGCGAATTCCGCGACCTCACGGCCGACATGTACCGCGCGTCCATGCGTGCGTCGCGCCTGAACGCCACCTTCATCCCCATCATTACCTTCTTTTCCTCGCTGGCCGTGGCGCTGGTGCTGGTGCGGGGCGGCGGCATGGTGGCGCTGGGGGAGCTGGACATCGGCACCCTGTCCGCGTTCATCATGTACGGGCTGGGCATATTGGAGCCGGTGCAGCAGATCGCCCGCGTGCTGGCCGATTTCATCGCCACGCAGGCCAACATCGAGCGGGTGTGCGGCATGCTGGCCACTCCCTGCGACATCGAGGACCCGCCCGAGGTGGTGGAGAGGTATGGAGACGACTTTGCCCCGAAGCGCGAAAACTGGGAGGGCATCCGCGGGGACATCGAATTTAAAAACGTGTGGTTTCGCTACCCGGACGGCGAGGAGTGGATACTCGAGGACTTCAACCTCACCATCCCCGCTGGGACGAATGTGGCCCTTGTGGGCGAGACGGGCGCGGGCAAGTCCACGCTGGTCAACCTTGTTTCCCGGTTTTACGAGCCGACGAAAGGCCAGGTGCTGGTGGACGGAAAGGACGTGCGCGCCCGCAGCAAGCTGTGGCTGCACTCGCAGCTGGGCTATGTGCTGCAAAACCCGCACCTGTTTTCGGGCAGCGTGAAGGAGAATATCCTGTACGGCCGGTTGGACGCCACCGACGAGGAGGTGTATGCGGCGGCGCGCCTTGTCTCGGCCGACCTTGTGGCCGCGCGGCTGGAGGAAGGCTTCGACACCGACGTGGGCGAGGGCGGCGGCCGCCTTTCCACCGGCGAGAAGCAGCTGGTCAGCTTTGCGCGCGCCGTGCTGGCGGACCCGCCCATCTTCGTGCTGGACGAGGCCACCAGCAGCATAGACACCGAGACGGAGCAGTTGATCCAACACGCCATCTCCCACATCCTGAAAGGGCGCACGAGCTTCCTTGTGGCGCACCGGCTGTCCACCATCCGCCATGCGGACCTGATCCTGGTGGTGGACGCCGGGCGCATCGTAGAGCGGGGCACCCACGAGGAGCTGATGGCCCTGCGCGGGCGGTATCACGCGCTGTACACGGCCATGAAGCTGGACGAAGCGGCCGGCGAGACGGCCGCCGGTGTTCCCGCCGCCGAAGGCGATGCGTAAAATCACTTTTGCAGCGGCCTTGCGTAGAACGGGAGGGAGCGTTCCGCCGGGCAGCAATGCGTTCTGTCCGGGCCTGGAGACGCAGTTTTTATTGTTGGGGCACACAATTTTGTAAGGAAAGTTTCACACCCGCCACGCTTCGACACCCTTTACAAATGCGGGGGTTTGGTTTAGAATAAAAACTTGAAAGTTCCGGGAGCGGGCCGCCTTCCATTCCCGCACCCGGGGTTCCTTATCCCATGCCGGTGTGCCCTTTTGCGCGCCGGCGCGCAAAAAACAGGAGAGTCTACCCTATGAAAAAACTACTGTCCATCATGCTTGCCGGTGTTCTCATGTTCGGCCTGGCCGCACTGGCCGGCTGCCAGAAAGAGGAACCCGTGTCCTCCTCCACGCCGCCTGTGTCCAAATCGCAGCCGGAACCCGAGCCCGAGCCGGAGATCGTGGAGGGCGGTTACCTCACCGGCATTGAAAAGGGCAAGGACTATGTGCAGGACCGCCGCATCACCGGCATCATGGTGAACAACATCGCCGCTTCGCGCCCCTGGCGCGGGCTTTCGCAGGCCGACGTGCTGGTGGAGATCGTCACCGAGGGAGGCATCTCCCGCTTCATGGCGCTGTACGAGAACTATGAGGACATCCCCGAGACGGGCAGCGTGCGCTCGCTGCGCGACCAGTTCCTCCGCCTTCTGCTGCCCACCCGGGGCTTCATCGTGCACGCGGGCGAGAGCACCTATGCGCGCGGCTACCTGGACAGCTTTGATTACGAGGCCACCAACCTGGGCAACGAGAGCCCGCTTTACCTCTGGCGAGACCAGGCCCGCCTGAACGCGGGGTACAACACCGAATACACCGCCTATACCAGCGGCGAGGGCATCAAGAGCTATATCCAGGAGAACGGCCTGAAGGACAAGAAAAAGCTGGAGGGCACCTTCTTCCAGTTCGTGCCGTACAACGAGCCGGTGCGCACGCCGGAGGGCGGCGCGGCTGACAGCTTCCTCGTCACCATCTCGGCGGGGTACAAGTCCCAGTTCAATTACGACGCGGCCTCGGCCACCTACAAGATGAGCGAGTACGACGAGAACACCGGCGCCACAAACCCGGCGGTGGACGAGAACAACGGCGAGCAGCTGGCCTTTGAGAACGCCGTGGTCCTCTTTACCAGCATCACCCCATACGAGGGCAGCTATGTGCCCTATGTCGCATACGACGGCGGTGAAGGCTACCTGTTCACGAACGGCCACTACGAGAAGATCACCTGGGACAAGGCGGGCGACGCCGAACTGCTGAAGCTGTACGGCGCCGACGGCGAGGAGCTGCTGCTGAACCCCGGCAAGACCTATCTGAGCGTGGTGGGGCTGGAGTGGCAGCAGGCGTTTGAGGAATCGATCCCCGGCGCGGCCCCGGCGGACACGAGCGGCGACGGCTCACAGGCGTCCGGCGCTGTGCAGCCGGGCTGACCGTTCCCTTTTTGGAACGGAGGTACGAAGCGGCCACAAGGAAAGCCACCGCGGGATCCGGCCGGTACTTGCCTGAAGGAGAGAGGAGGACGACACCATTCCCAAACGCGCGTATTTGGCGCTTGTGCTTGTGCTGGCCATCTGCCTGACGAGCCTGGCCGGCTGCAAAAAAAGGGGTGAGGACACGCAGTCTTCTTCGGCGGTGTCTTCCTCCATGGTATCCTCGTCCTCTTCGGCGCCGTCCCCCTCCGATGTCTCATCGTCCTCCTCGGAAACGCGCCGGCAGGACGACGGCATGCCCCCTGCGCCCGAGGGGACAAACCCCCTCACCGGGCAGGAGGCGTCCGAGAAGTATGCCGCCACCCATCGGCCGGTGGCCGTGGTGGTGGCCAACGACAAGCAGGCCCTGCCCCAGCGGGGGCTTTCCAAGGCGAGTGTGCTGTTCGAGGCCGAGGCAGAAAGAGGCGCCACCCGCCTGCTGGCCGTGTACCCGAGCCTGGTGAACATGACCGTGGTGGGGCCGGTGAGCTCCACACACGACGTGTTCGTGCAACTGGGGCTGCCGCTGGACGCGTACCTCTCCCACATCGGCACCACGGTGTATGCCAGCAACCTGTTGAACCTGCTGGCCTATGAGGACCTGGACGGCCACTACCTGGGCAAGACAGCCTATTCGTACGACTACGACCGCACCCTGCCCCGGCCGGGCGGCAAGCTGAACGAGGATTGCTTCTTCACCTCCAAGAAAAAGCTGGTACAGGCGGTGCAGGACAGTGGCATCCGCACAAAAGGCGACGTGCGCCAGCTGTTCCTGTTTGACGAGGAGGAACCCAAGGCGCAAACGAGCGCCGAACAGGTGGATATCACCTTTGCCAAAGGCGCCAAGGCCGGCTTCCTCTTCCGCGAGAAGGACGGCGTGTACGTCAAGTCCATCTTTGGCAAGACCCACGCCGACGAGGACGGCAAGGCGCTCACCTTCAAGAACGTCATCGTGCTGGACTGCGACACGGACAAGAAACCGGACGGGGTGAACGTGGAGTATGACCTGCGCGGCGGCACCGGCACCTGGTTCACCATGGGCGGCGCGCAGGCCATCCGCTGGGTGAAGGGCGCCCCCGAAGACCCGCTGATGCTGTTCGACGAGGACGGTGACATGCTGGCCGTGCAGCCAGGCAAGAGCTATGTGGCACTGGTGAGCACCGACCACGGCAAGCTGAGCTACGGCGAGTATGTGCCCGATGACTCGAGCTCGAGCAAGAGCAGCAGCAAGAAGTGAGAAGCAAATTTTTATAAAGAACCACCGCATTGTGAAGTGCACCCCAAAAGTTAGACAGTGTGACAAACTGTTTGGCGAGAGGGGTGCACTTTTGAGGTGCGCCTAATAGTCAATCTTTCAACATTGTGAATCGGCGACCTTCTATTTTGTGCGCAACAGCGAGTGGTTCCGGAAAGAAGTGTTGAACCCTGCCCAAATTTGACGAAAGCCATTGCAATTTTCGTGTATTTGTGAGAACATATCCATATATGGACGAGTGGTAATTATTGTATTTAAAAGGAGCTTTCCTATGCAGAAAGACAAAGAAAACCGCTGTCCTGCGCGGCAGGTTTCGGCCTTGCTACTCATCGGGTGTATGGCTTTCGCTCTGTTTGCCGGGTTGGGTTTTGCTCTGCCCGCCCGGGCCCGTGCCGTGGCAAACACCATCAATATCACCATCGGCGGCACCGCCATTGTCACAAACGGTGCCTATAACCCGGCACACGGGGTGCCGGGCGTGACGGCGGAGGACGAAGTGGGCGACGCACTAACGCTCACCATCAGTGGCACAAACACCTATGGCCAGTTGAACATCTCCTCCACCGAAACGGTGGACCTCGCCGACACCGTCACCATCGACCTGGCCGCCGGCGCCGATGCCAGTTTTTCGCATACAGGCACCCCGGTCGTCAGCAGCGCCAGGGTCGCCCTCATCATCACCGGCTCCGGCAAACTCACCTCCACCGCCCCGAGTTTCGCCTGGGGCGCGCATGCCATCAATACCAGCAATGGCTCCCTTACCATTCGCGGGAACGCGAACGTGACCGCTATCACAAACGCTGACTTCGGGCATGGGATCCGCGGTGGCGGCGGCCACCTCACTATCGAAGGGAACGCCGTTGTGGAAGCGCATAGCCGGGGCAGTTCCGCCAATGGCATCAACGTGGCCAGCAATACGCCCGGCGCCGCACTTCTCAAGATCACCGGCGGCACATTGGTGGCCTCCGGGGATAATACCGGCGTAATGGCGGGTGGCAGTGTTGGCAGGATCGAGATCTCGGGCGGGTCGGTCACCTCCGGCAACATTCACAATACCAACAACGGCAGCGGCCTGTATGCCGTAGACGGCATTACCATCACCGGAGGCAGGGTGCATGTGATGGGCACAAGGGGAAGCTCCATCCATGCAGCTGGTGCCCTCTACTGCCAGAACGCCGGGATCACCATCACTGGCGGCACCACCGTGGCCGACGGCGACATACAAGCCGATGACACGGCAACCGTCGTCATCGGCCCCAAGGCCGGTGTGCAGATGGTAGATACCACGCTGGCCATGGTCTATCCGGTCTCGCTGAACGAAAGTGGTGCGCCCGTTTCCGCCTACACACTTACCTTCACCGGCGCGGCGGATACCCAGGTATCCGATCTCCTCTTCGATTACAATGCCATGCCCGCCCCCTGCACCGACCTGTACACCGACGCCGACGGCAAGCTGTACCTCTGGCAGGCCGCCTCCGGCAGCGTTGTAACAGGAGCGCTCACCGCCGCTGGCGGGTGGGGCCGCCCCGCGGGCACCGACACGCTGCGCATGCTGCAAGCCGCCCTCGTGCCGCCCAACCCCATCCACATCCCCGCCACGATCACAGACAGGGAGCCCTTCACCATTACAGCCGACGCCCAGGCGGATGCCACGCCCCCCGCCCATGGGGACCGGCGCTCTATTCCCGTCAGCGCCAGCGCGAAATCCACAGTGAATCTGACCAAAAACGCCCAGGGAGCCTATACCGCCCGGATGACCATCACGGGCGCCGGGAACTACACGCTCACCGTCACGTACCAGCTTCAGCAGTTTGACGGCCCCACCGGCAGCTGGCAGGACGTTTCCGGCCAGGACACAGTCACCCTGCCCGTTACCGTGGAGGCTTCGAGTTCATCTTCCTCCTCATCTTCGTCATCGTCCTCTACGTCGTCCTCGTCAGCCCCCTCTTCCAGCGCCAGCGGAACCACGAGCAGCACCGACGGTTCAAGCGGTTCCGGTACGACCCCGGGAGACGGGTTCCTGCCGGGACTTTGGATCCTCTTCATTTTTGCAGGCATTGGTTGTGTGGCAGGCCTGCTGACCCTGAAACGCAAACGTGCGGGGCATTCCCGCCGTTAGGTCTTTCCAAGCCACAGATAAATGCGCCGGGCACACGTGTGCCCGGCGCATTTATCTGCGAAATGTTATGCGGGAAGAGAAAGCGGGGCTTCAGGCCTTCAGGTCGCCCTGGCCCACCAGGCGTATGCCCTTCTTCCCAAACAGCGCCACGGCGCGCTCGGGGTCGTCCAGCCGCAGCACCAGCACCGCGCAGCCGCCCACCTGCCGCACCAGCGAGTAGAGGTACTCGATGTTGACGCCCCCCTCTTTTAGAAAGCGCAGCACGCCTGCAAGGCCGCCTGGCGCATCGGGCACGGCCACGGCCACCACATCGGCCAACTTGGCGGTGTAGCCGCCGGCGCGCACCACCTCCACGGCTTTTTCCGGGTCGCTTACAATGGCGCGCAGAATGCCGTAGTTCTCGGTTTCGGCAATGGAGAGGGCGGCCAGGTCGATGCCGGCGGAGCCGATCAGCTCCATCACTTCATCCAGGCGGCCCTGGCGGTTTTCGATGAAGATGGATACCTGTTTCAAAAACATAAGCGCGTCCCCTTTCTCATTGGTTGTCGAACAGGTTGCGTTTGTCGATGACGCGGCGGCTCTTGCCCTCGCTGCGCTCGATGGCGCCGGGCTCCATTAGGCGCAGGCGGATGGAGATGCCCAGCACCTGCTCGATGGCGCGGGTCACGTCGCGCGAGAGCTGTTCGATAACGCGCACCTCGTCGGACACGAGCTCGGGCAGCAGCTCCACCTGCACCTCCAGCCGGTCCAGGTTGTTCTCCCGTTCCACCACCAACATGTAGCGCGGGGCGATGCCCGGGATACCCACGATGGCCGATTCCACCTGCGAGGGGAAGACGTTCACCCCGCGAATGACCAGCATGTCGTCGGTGCGGCCGCGCAGCCGCTGGATGCGGCGGTGGGTGCGCCCGCAGGAGCAGGGCTCGGGTATGATGGCCGTGAGGTCGTGCGTGCGGAAGCGAATGGTGGGCATGCCCTCCTTGGAGATGGTGGTGATGCACAATTCGCCCACCTCGCCGTCGGGCAGTGGGGTGCCGGTGGCGGGGTCCAGGATCTCCACGAGGAAATGGTCCTCCCAGATGTGCAGGCCATACTGGGCCTCCATGCACTCCATGCCCACGCCGGGGCCGATGGTCTCGGTGAGGCCGTAGATGTCCAGCGCTTTGATATCCAAAAGTTCTTCAATGCGCTGGCGCATGCCCTCTGTCCACGGTTCGGCGCCGAAGATGCCGGTCTTGAGCTTCAGGCGCCCGCGCTCGAACCCAGCGTCGCGTATCTGTTCGCCCAGCATCAGCGCATAGGAGGGCGTGCAGGCCACGGCCGTTGTGCCCAGGTCCTCCATCAGCATCAGCTGGCGCTGGGTGTTGCCGGCCGAGGTGGGCACCACCTTGGCGCCCATGCGCTCCACGCCGTAGTGCAGACCGAGGCCGCCGGTGAACAGGCCGTACCCGTACGACACCTGTACGGTGTCGTGCCGACCCACGTGGGCGCAGCCCAGGCAGCGCGCCACCACCTCGGCCCAGGTGTAGATATCCTGCTGGGTGTAGCCCACCACGATGGGCTTGCCGGTGGTGCCGGAGGACGCGTGCACCCGCACGATCTCCTCCTGCGGCACGGCCAGCAGGCCATAGGGGTAGTTGTCGCGCAGGTCGGTCTTCTGCGTGAAGGGCAGCTTCTGGATGTCGGAAAGCGTCCTGATGTCCTCGGGCGTCACCTTCAGCGCCTGCATGCGCTCGCGGTATACGGGCACGTTCTGGTACACCCGCCGCACCGTCTGCTGCAGGCGCTCCAGCTGCAAACGTTCCAGCTCGTCGCGCTCCATGGTCTCCATGGGTTTGTTCCAATAGATATTCTGTGCCATTGTGCTTCGTTCTCCTCTGTTGTTGCGTTGTGTTTTTCATTCTACCATAGATGGAGGGGGCGCTTCAAGGCGGGGCGACGCAAAAAACCGTGGCATCCCAAAGGGATGCCACGGTTTTGAAATACTAGTCGTCATCGTTTTCGCCTGCACCTGTGGCGTCCGCGCTGTCGCCTGCGGCGGGAGCAATGTGGCCGGGGCAGGTGTCGGGCAGTTTGGCGGCGTTGTAGTAGCCCACGCCGAGGTTCGAGCAGCCCGTGCCGGCCAGCAGGCCGGTATCGCGGCAGAAGCTGCGCTCCACCACACCCTCGGGCTGGGTGGGGAAGTTTACCTTGTGCTCGCGCTGTGCCTGCACGTCGTCTATGATGGTGCGCCAGACGGTGGGCGGCGGGTTCGTGCTGTGGTCGATGGGCATGGGTTCGTTCGAATCGAACCCCCACCAGATGGCGGTGACGTATTCGGGCGAGAGGCCGACGAACCAGCGGTCCTTCTCGTCGTTGGTGGTGCCCGTCTTGCCGGCAGAATCGCTGGTAGTGAGGGCCTGGCCGTGGGCGGTGCCGATGGGCGAATCCAGCACGCCCATCAGCAGGCGGTTCATGATGTAGCCCGTCTCCTCGCTGACCGCCTGCATGGTGACGACGTCCGGCTCCATGATGATATTGCCCTGCGAGTCCAGCACGCGCTGGTAGCAGTGCAGGGTGGACACGGCGCCGTAGTGGTCCTCGCCGCCGTACATGGTGTAGGCGTTGGCAAGCTCGGTGGCGGTGATGCCGTGGGTGAGCGCGCCCAGCACCATGGGCGAGAGGGAGAGGTCGCTGGGGTCGCCCTCGTTCACCAGCGTGGTGATTCCCAGCGTCTCGGCGGCGAACTCATACATCGGCTCGACACCCACATATTCGCCCACGTGGGCGGCGATGGTGTTCGTCGATTCGGCGATGGCGTCGCACACCAGCACGCTGCCGCCGGTGGGCAGCGTGGGCCCGTAGTTCACCGGCCAGTTCTGCTCGGGGATCACGTAGGTGTCGGGCAGGCGGCTGGAGTAGTGGATGAGGCCGTTGTCGATGCCGAGGGGATAGGCGGCCACCGGTTTCATGGCCGAGCCCACCGCCCGGGGGGACTGGGTGGCCCGGTTGAGGCCCAGGCTCACCGTCTTTTCGCCCACGCCGCCCACGATGCCGGCCAGGCTGCCGTCGTAGCGCACGGTGGCCATGGCGCTTTGGGGAGGCATGGCCTGGGTGACCTTGTTGCCGTCCTTGTCGGTCGTTTCGGTCTCGCTGGTGATCCAGTCCGGAAAGAGGCCGCCTTCGCCGTAACCGTTCTCGTACACGTCCTCCATCTTCTTTTGCAGGCGCAGGTCCACGGTGGACTCGATGCGCAAGCCCTGGGTGTAATAGTAGTTGACGGCCGCCTCGCGCGAAGCGCAGATGCCCTGCGCCACGAGGTCGTTTACCACGGCCTCGAACACGGCGTCGGAGAAATAGCTGGTTACGTTTTCCTCCGTGCCGGTGGCTTCGTTCATGCGGGGGCCGTCGTACAGGCCCAGCTTTGCGCTCAGCGCCTTTTGGTACAGTTCTTCGGAGATGGTGCCGTTCTGCCACATGAAGGTGAGCACGTCGTCCCGGCGCTCGATGGCGGCCTCGGGGTTTTTATAGGGGTTATATTTGCTGGGGTTCTGGGTGATGCCCACGATAAGGGCGCTTTGGGCGACGGTGAGGTCGGCCACGTCCTTGTTGAAGTATTCCCTGGCGGCGGCCTGCACACCCACAATGGTGCCCGAGAGAGGCATGGTGTTGAAATAGGCCTCCAAAACAAGGTCTTTGCCATATTTGTTGTCCAGAAAGCGGGCACGGAAGATTTCCTTTACCTTGCGCTGGTAGCCGCCCATCATCGAGCCGCTCTCATCTACCACCGTCTTTTCGTTGGTCAGGTTTTTCACCAGCTGCTGGGTGATGGTGGAGCCGCCGGAGATCTCCTCGAAGCCGAAGACCTGGTTTAAGAACGCGCGGGCCGTACGGGTCCAGTTCACACCGTGGTGTTTGTAGTAGGTGCGGTCTTCGGTGGAGATGAGCGCGTCCACGAGCGACTGGGGGATCTTGTCCAGAGGTACCCACACGCTGTTG
Source organism: Oscillospiraceae bacterium (assembly GCA_031548875.1). Classification (GTDB taxonomy): domain Bacteria; phylum Bacillota; class Clostridia; order Oscillospirales; family Ruminococcaceae; genus JAAYCI01. The sequence continues at coordinate 30,466 of JAVBQQ010000038.1, read as the reverse complement.
GCGTCTTTGGACACGAGCTTCTGGTATTCCAGCCATTCGCCGCTGTCCGGGTCCTGGGCCAGGATATAGCCGTTCTGGGGCAGCTTCAGGTTGTTCAGGTCGAGCAGCTGGTCGTCGTCCGCGGTGCTTTCCACCACATAGGCGCACACCTGCACGCCCGCCACCGAGACGCCGATGACGCCGATGCAGACGAACACCAACAGCGCCTTGAGCAGGTTGCCCACGACGATGCGTGCGGTGGTGCGGGGACGCTTGCCCTTGCGGGTGGCAGCTCCGCCATTGCTGGAACTGCGGCCGCCGGCGTTCTCAGGGCGGCCCACGCGGGTGCGGCCGCCGTCGTAGGCGGGCGGGCGGGCAGCGGCGCGCACATCGTGCCGTTTGGTGCGCCCCGGCGTGCGGGGCGCGTTCGCCGACCTTCTGGAACCGGAACCATGCTGTTGCAACAGATCTTCCTCCAACGTTCAATTCAAGCGCGCGAACGCGCTTATAAAAAGGCGATAGCCTGGAATGTGCATGTTTTGGCCACGCCCCAGTGTAGCAGAATGCTGTGTGAAAATGGTGAGCGAAAGCTTACGGAACTCTTACGGCAGGGTGAAGGGAGACACCAAAAAAACGCCGGGGCGCCCTTTCAGGGCGTCCCGGCTGCAGGGCTTTTGTCAGTCGCTCACGTAGGGCAGCAGGGCAAGGTGACGCGCGCGTTTCACGGCGATGGTCATCTCGCGCTGGTGCTTGGCGCAGGTGCCGGTCACCCGGCGGGGGATGATCTTGGACCGCTCGCTCATGTACTTGCGCAGGCGGGAGATATCTTTGTAGTCGATGTGCTCGATGCGGTCGACGCAGAAACTACACACTTTTCTGCGCCCACGGTGCATGGGCCGGCCGCCCGAGCGTTCATTTCTTTCGTAAGCCATGGGGGCTACCTCCTAAAAGTAAGGTGCCGTTCGAACCGAGAGGTCGGGACGCTTTTAAGGAACCACAGTACCTTAAAAGGGAAGATCCTCGCTGTCGTCGATCACGGCGAAATCGTCGGGCGCGCCGGCCGAATAGCTGGGCGCCTCTTGCGGCGCGGGCCGCGGCAGGCCGGCCGTATCGTCTGCGCTGTGGGGCGCGCCGCCGGCCTTTGAATCGGCAAAATGCAGGTTGTCGGCCACGATCTCGTACACCTTGCGCTTTTTGCCCTCGCGGTCTTCATAGGTGCGGGTCTGCAAGCTCCCGTTCACCGCGATGAGCTGGCCCTTGCGAAAATACTTGCACGCAAACTCGGCCGTTTGGCGCCAGGCGACGATATCGAAAAAGTCAGTCTGCCGTTCGGTGCCGGCTTTCACGAAGTTGCGGTCGCAGGCGATGGCAAAGGTGGTGGTGGAAATGCCGTTGGTGGTCTTGCGCAGTTCGGGGTCGGCCACAAGGCGCCCCATCACGGCGATCACGTTCAGCATGTCATTCCGCCTCCTTCTTTTCCTCTGCGGGGGCAGCAGCTTCTGCTGTTTCTTCAGCGGCAGGCTCTGCTGCGGGCTCGGCGGCTTCTTCTGTGGCGACGGCTTCCTCGGCGGCGGGCTCTTCAGCGACCGCTTCGGGGGCTGCTTGCTCCACTGCGGGTTCGGCTGCTGCGGGCTTGGCTGCATCCACCGCGGCTGCGGTTTCAGCGGCGGCGCGCTCGCGGGCGGCCACGTCTTCAGCCGAGGGCGGCACATACTCTTGGCCGGGCAGCTTTGCGATGATCAGGCTGCGCAGCACGCCATCGGTGATCTTGTACACGCGGTCCAACTCGGACGGGAAGTCCGGCCCGCTGGTGAAGTGGATGAGGGTGTAAACGCCATCGTTCTCTTTGTTGATGGGATAGGCGAGCCGGCGTTTGCCCCATTCCTCCACACCGTCGATCTCACCGTTAGCCGAGATGAGGGTCTTGAATTTTTCAACGACGGCGACAGCCGCCTCCTCATCCAGGGTTGCGCTGGTGATGAGCATGGTTTCGTACTTGGGCATCTCTTTGCACCTCCTTATGGACATATGGCCCCTTGCGGGGCAAGGATTATTCGCTGCCGTTTGGGCAGACAGCGATTTATTATAGCAAAACAGGGGGATGGTGTCAAGGTGGGCGGCAAAGTGCCAGCCCGCGGGGGGGCATGTCGCAGCTTAGGCTCTGGAGTTCACATGAAATGTGAACCCCCAGGAGCAGCGACCGCTTTGAGCGGAGGAATATCCCTCGCCCCGTCTCACGCCGAGAAGGCGGCGGAGGAGCTCATCAGGTAGCTGTACAGCGCGTCGCCCCCTACCCAGTAGATGGCGCAGAAGGCGATGATGATGATGGCCGACACCACCACCACGGCGGGGATGCTGGGCGCGCCCCGGCGGTGCAGCGCGGCCTGGTAGGCCGCGTCGCTCTCGCTTGAGTCCCGCAGGGTGTTCATCTTGCGCGCGGCGTCCTTGCGGAACAGCCAGAGCGCAAAGCTGCCAAAGGCCAGCCGGCGCACGATATCGATGTAAAAGAAGACGGTGGTGAGCGTACCGATGACCGACAGGGAGAGCCCGGGGATGATGAATACATCGGCGTTGCCCAAAACCTGCAGGGCGTTGGGTACCTTCAAAAACAGGAACAGCACCAGAGAAAGGGCCGCCCAGACCCACATCTTGCGGTAGGCAAAATAAAAGCTGCTGAAGAAAAAGGCGCTGAACAGGACGCCCACCTTTGTGTTTTTTTCGACCTGCGCCGACAGGCGGGGCAGGTACGTGGCGGCGGCATTCCCGATGAAGGTGGCCCAGTCCCTCTTGGGGATGCCGTCCAGCTCGCCGGCCAGATCCAGCGGGGGCGGGGTGGTGCTCTGCCCGCCGAACAGCCCGCCGCCGAAGGGCACGCCGCCGGCCTGCCCGCCCCCAAAGGGTGAGCCGCCGCCATAGGGCGAGTCGCTATAGGGCGAGCTGCCATAAGCGCCGCCGTCGCCGCCCGGCTTGTACGACGAATGCAACGCGGCGCCGCACCGCTCGCAAAAGATGTTGCGCGCGTCGTTCACCGTGCTGCAGCTTTTGCACAGCACCCCGCCGGTATGCTCCTCGTCGGCCGCCGGGCTTTCGGCCGGTCGCTCGGCCGCGCCGGGGGGCTTGTACTCAAAGCCGGAGCGGTGCAGCTCTGTGAACACGCACTGCCCCGCCCGCATGTAGCACTCCCGGTGGTAGGGCGCGCCGCAGATGGGGCAGATGACGATGTCGTCGCCTGCGGCAAATGGTTTTTTGCATACGGGGCATTCGCCCTCGCGGTGGGCCATGTGTTGTCCCCCTCGTGATAATGTGGCATTCTTTAGATCAAAACGCTATCTTCTAACATTTTATTGTACCCCATCGGGCACGCAAATGCAAAAAGAATATGTCGCATTGCGGCCGTCCCAGCACAACTTCTTGCAATTCCGCGGCGCCCAAGGTATACTGTGTTCAAGAATAATGTCTTGTCAGATACTGCCAGCGATGGGGAGGGACCGCCATGGACGCCGCCGAACGCCGCGCCGAGATCTTCAAGATCCTGCAGATGGACATCAAACCCGTCAGCGCGTCCAACCTGGCCGAGCGCTTTGAGGTGAGCCGGCAGATCGTGGTGGGTGACATCGCGCTGCTGCGGGCCGGCGGGGCGGACATCATCGCCACGGCCCGCGGCTATGTGCTGAACAAAAAACACAACGGCGACGACGACCCCAGCGACAGCTACGTGCTGGCCTGCCGCCACGACAAAAGCCAGCTGGAGGAAGAGCTGTACGCCATCATCGACAACGGCGGCCGGTTCATCAACGTGTCGGTGGACCATCCCATCTACGGAACGATCGCCATGCCGCTGGAGGTGCGCAGCCGCTACGACGCCGACAAGTTCATCAAGAAGGTGGCTGTGAGCGGCGGCTCGCTGCTCTGCTCGCTCACCGACGGCATCCACCTGCACACCATCCGCTGCGCGGAGCCGGAGAGCTACCGCCGCATCTTGGTGGAGCTGCGCGAAAAGGGTATCCTGTACACGACCTGACCCGGCTCAGACAGAAATAGATAATAAAAAGCCCGGGGCGGTTCGAGGAGAACCGCCCCGGTTGTTTTTTGGAATGAAAAGAGAGTGCACGGGCGCCGTATGAAAGGATGTGTGGTCACTCGCTGCGCAGTGCCTCGATGGGGTTGAGCCGCGCTGCCTTGCGGGCGGGGTAGATGCCGAAAAAGATGCCGATGGCCACGGAGAAGAGGGCGATGAGCACGACGAGGTAGGGTTCGATGCCGGCGTTGATGTTAAAGACGAGCCTGCCCACTGCCCAGCCGCCCAGAAGGCCGAAGACGATGCCGATGATGCCGCCCACCAGCGTGAGGAAGGCGCTCTCGATGAGGAACTGAAACAGGATGGTGCGCGTTTTGGCGCCCAGGGCCTTGCGTATGCCAATCTCGCGGGTGCGTTCGGTCACGCTCACCAGCATGATGTTCATCACGCCGATGCCGCCCACCAGCAGGCTGATGCCCGCAATGGCCGCCACGATGCCGGCCAGCAGGCCGATGATGGTGTTGAACTGGTCCATGTATTCGCTCACGTCCATCACGTAGTACATGTCGCGGCCGGCGTTGCCATGCCGCAGCTCCAGCATGCTTACGGCCTGGTCGGCCAGGGCGCGGCTTTCGCTGCTGTCGTTTGCAAGCAGGGCAATTTGGAAGTAGGGCGGGTCCACCATCTCGGTGAGACCCTGCAGCGCGGTGAGAGGAGCGGAAATGTTGGCGGTGACATGCTGAAAATATCCCTGCTGGCTTTGGGTGATGCCGATGATGGTGAAATCCGCGCTGCGGCCGTACACCTCCAGCCGCAGGGTCATGCCCAGCACGTTGTCCGAGCCGAACAGCTCTTTGGCGCCGGCCGAATCGATGGTGCACACCCGGCGGCCGGCGGCATAGTCGCTCTCGTTCCAGAATCGGCCGGCCTCTACGGTGGTAGGGGTCACTGTCTGCATGTCCGCGCTGCCTGTGCTTATATTGGCCGCCACGTCGGCGCGGCTGCCAAAGGCGGTGCCACCCGCGCTGGCCATCATGGTGACGCCGGCGGTGTTCGGCAGGGCGGCAATGGCGGCTAGGTCGTCCTCGGTGATGAGGTCCGCCTCGGTGATCTCCTCACCCACCACCATGATGTACACCGAGCCATTGGAGATGGTGGCGAGGTCTTCCTGTATGCTCTGTTGGCTGCCCCGCCCCAGGCACAACACGATGATGACCGACGAGATGCCGATGATGATGCCCAGCATGGTGAGCAACGACCGCATCTTGTTGGCCACGATATTGCGAAATGCCATCTTGGCGTATTCGAGCAGTTGACGCATGAAAGTTTCCTTTTTGCAAGAATAGTATGCGGAAAAACCGTATGTGGCTTCAGCCCACCATCATGCCCATGATGCCACCCTGCGTGAGTTGGTAGGCGGGATCGGTGGTGATGGGGGTGCCTTCGGTGATGTTTTGGGAGGCGAGGATGACCTCGTCCCCCACGGCGATGCCTTCGGTAACCTCCACGTCGGTGTCGCTGGAGAGGCCCAGCGTGACAGACTGCCGCCGGGCAACGCCATCCACCGCGACGAAGCAATAGGTGCCGTCCACGTCGGTGTTGATGGCGCTGATGGGAACGGTGACCACGTCCTCCACAAGGCCGGTGGCGATCTCCACGCTCGCGTCCAGCCCGAGCTTTATGTCGCCGTCCGGCTTTTTGAGGGAGATGGTGGCGTTGATGAAGTTGCTGGTGCTGTTGCCGCTGGCGGCTGCGGCCACATTGGCGCTGCTGTCCACGATGGAGTCGATGCGGGTCACCTGGCCGGCGTATTCGCGCCCCAGCGTGGTAACGATGGCCTGCTGGCCCACCTGCACCCGCTCGAGGTCGTAGCGGGAGAGGGCCACCAGCACGTCCACCTTGTCCAGGCTTTCGATGACGCAGAGCGGCGTGTACTGGCTGGCAAGGGCGCCCACCTCGGCCTGCAGGTTTGTCACCACGCCGGTGAAGGGGGCGCTCACGCCCGCCTGCGCGGCGGCCAGCGCCTCCTGCGCCTGTTGCAGGGCGATCTGGCTGCCGGTGCCCTCCGCCGCGCTCATGGCGCGGGCGGTGTCGTCCATTACGGCCGCCTGGGCGGCGTCCCGGGTGGCCTCCATCTGGGCGATGGACCCCTCGTAGGTGGCCACCTGCTCCTGTGTGCCGGCAAGGGTCGTGGTGGTGGTCTTCAGGGCGGACTCGATGCCCTCCACCTCGGCGGTCTTTGCGGCCACGGCGTCCTTCAGCTGCTGGTTCTTGGGGTCCTGTTTCAGCTGTTTTTCCAGCTCTTTCAGGGCCGCCGCCTGGGTGGCGTACTGTTCTTCCAGCCCGGCTTTTTGGGCGATCAGGTCGTTTACCTGGTCCTGCAGCGCGCTCTTCTGGCCGGCCATCTCGTCGATGGAGGCCTGTGCGTCGTTGGCCTGCTGCTGGCTTTTGTTGCTGGCATTCACGGCGCTCTGGCTCTGCAGGTTGGAGATGTCGTAGGAGGAGGCGGCCTGCTGGTAAGCCAACTGCAGGTCGTGCGTGTCGAAGGCGAAGAGCAGGCTGCCCGCCTGCACCACCTGGCCGTCCTGGGCGTTCACGGCGGTGAGCGGCGCGGACGCGGGGCTGAAGACGGTCGCCCGCCGGCCGGTCGTCAGCGTGCCGCTGGTGGAGAGCGTCTGGTGGATATCGCCCCGGCCGGCAGTATACAGCTCCACATAGGTGGGGGCTGTGCCCTGCATGGCGCTGCGCGCGGCCATGAAGATGACGATGGCCACGACGGCCAGCGCGATGATGAGCGCCGGGATCCACCGCCGCTTGCGCTTTTTGCCAAGCCCCAGTGCGGCCACGGCGTCTGGCTGTTGCCAGGCGGGCTGCGGCGGCTCGCCTGGCGAAGTGGAGATATAGGCGGCAGGTAGCGGCTGCGCGCGGGGTGCGCCGTCTTCGTCTGTTTGGGCGGGTTTTCCGCTTTTATCGGCCTCGCCGCTTTTGCCCGCGGGGCGCAACGTGTACTGCACCTCCTCCTCGCGGGGGGCGCCGGGGTCGAATACGTTCGGGTCGTCAGCCATCTGTCGATCACCTTTCACTGGGGGAGCGTGTTCGGATCAATACTGCACGGGCGAGATCGGTAACGGCTGCAGTTCCGCCGCGGGGGGCGGGGCCGCGATGCGCCCGTCGGTGATGTGCACCATGCGCTGGGCCTTTTGTGCAAGGCCCTCGTCGTGTGTGATGAGCACCACGGTGTTGCCCTCGGCGTGCAGGCCCTGGATGATGGAGAATACCTGCGCGCCGGCGCGGGAATCGAGGTTGCCTGTGGGCTCGTCCGCCAGGATGAGCGGCGGGTTGCCCGCGATGGCGCGCGCCACGGCCACGCGCTGCTGCTGGCCGCCGCTCATCTCGCTGGGGCGGTGGGTCATGCGGTCCAGAAGGCCCACCCGGCCGAGGGCGGCCAGGGCCATCTCGCGGCGCTTGGCGGCGTTCACGCCGCGGTAGACAAGGGGCAGCTCCACGTTCTCGAAAGCGGTGAGGCCGGCGATGAGGTTGAAGCTCTGGAAGACGAAGCCCACCAGCTCGTTGCGGACGACGGCCAGCTCGTTGTCGGAAAGGCGGCCTACATTCACGCCGCCCAGCCAGTATTCGCCAAAGCTGGGTACGTCCAGGCAGCCGATCATGTTCATCAGCGTGCTCTTGCCGCTGCCCGAATGGCCCACAATGGCCACGAACTCCCCCTGGTGGATGGTGAGGTCGAGCCCGTCCAGCGCGTGGACCTCATTCATGCCGGGGTTGTAGATCTTGTACAGGTTGCGCATGATGATGAGCGGTTGCGTGGCTGACAGGGGCTCCACCTCCATTCCATTGAGGGTTGTTGCGCGCAGATGTACCATAGATACAAAACGAGGCACCGGCGCAATACGCTACAGCCAACGGTAGTTGGATTGCGGGGTTTTGTCAAGCAGATGGAAAGAAAAGATACGCAAGCCGGTACCGGCCTGCGTATCTGCCACTTTTGCGCGGCAAAAAAGCCGCTTTATACCGTTTTGGGCAACGCGATGGCCTTCACGGGGCACACATTCACGCACTCGCCGCACTCGGTACATTTGTCCAGATCGATGCGGGCCACGTTGTCCTTCACGTGGATGGCGTCGGACGGGCAGGCCTTCTCGCACTTGCCGCAGCTGATGCAGCCCGCCGTGCAGCTCTTTCGCGTGATGGCGCCGCGCTGGTGGTTGGCGCACATGACGACCGGCTTGTCGCTCACCTCACGGATCCAGATGACCTTTTTGGGGCAGACGGCCAGGCAGGCGCCGCAGCCGGTGCAGGCGGCGGCCTTCACGCGGGCCACGCCGTTGTACACCTCGATGGCGTCGAACTTGCAGGCGGCCACACAGTCGCCGTAGCCCAGACAGCCGTAGGGGCAGTTGGAATCGCCCCCGTGCAGGGCGGCGGCGGCCGAGCAGGACGCGATGCCGGTGTAGTCGAACTTCTTGTCGCGGCGCTCGCTGGTGCCCTGGCAGGCCACGATGGCCTTGCGCTGTTCCACCTCGCCCCCCTCGGTGCCGGCGATCCTGGCCACGGCGGCGGCCACGGCCGCGCCGCCGGGCACGCAGAGGTTGGGCGGGTCGCCCTCTTCGATGATGGCGGTGGCGTAGTCGCTGCAACCGGCGCGGCCGCAGGCGCCGCAGTTGGCGCCGGGCAGGGCCTCGGCCACCAGCGTGATGCGCTCGTCCACCTCCACCTTCATGAACTGGGAGGCCACCACCAGGATGGCCGCGCCCACAAGGCCGGTGGCCGCCACGATGATAACGGCTGTCAGTACGCTCATAGTTCTATCTCCTTAAGGCAAAGGGATGGGATGTGGCAGTCCCTGCGTGTAGAGTGTTTTTTAAATTGGAGATTTGAAGACAGTACTCTAGGCAGAGATGCCGAAGATGTTCTCCAGCACGCCGCCAAAGCCCATGAAGGACAGGCTGGTGATGCTGGCGGCCACCAATGTGATGGGCAGGCCGGAGAAGGTCTTGGGGGGCTTTGCGCGCTCTATGGTGGTGCGTACGCCGGTGAATAGCACCATGGCCAGGAAGAAACCGAAGCCCGCGCCAATGGCGCACACCAGCGCCTCGGGGTACGTGTAGTATGGGGCGGTGGGGTCCACGATGCTGGCCGTCTCGATGTTGAGGATGGTGACGCCCAGTACCGCGCAGTTGGTGGTGATGAGCGGCAGGTAGATGCCCAACGACTTGTACAGCGGGGGGATGAACTTGCGCAGCACGATCTCCACCAGCTGCACAAGCACCGCGATGATGAGGATGAAGGTGATGTTGTTGAGGTAGGCAAGGCCGTTGGGCACCAGCAGGTATGTGTACACCGGCCAGGTGGCCGCCGTGGCCAGGAACATGACGAAGATGACCGCGATGCTCATGCCGACCGACGAGTTCAGCTTGCCGGACACGCCCAGGAAGGGGCAGATGCCCAGGAACTTGACCAGCACGTAGTTGTTCACAAGGATCATCGAGAAGAAGATGAAAGCAAGTTTCAGTGCCATTATTCACAGTTCTCCTTCCCGGGGCATTTGTCGCTGGAGGGGCAGGCCGCGCATCCCGCGTTGCGAGGCACCGGGCGGCCCATCTTGGTTTCCAGCAGGATGGCCAGCGCCATGAAGATGCCGAATACGAAGAACCCGCCGGGGGGCAGCGCCATGATGCCCAGCGGCTGCACGCTTTCGGGCAGGATCTGGAAGCCCAGCAGCGTGCCGTTGCCCATCAGTTCGCGCACGGCGCTCATCAGCACCAGCGTGATGGTGAAGCCGATACCCATGCCCAGGCCGTCCAGCGCACTTGCCAGCACCTTGTTCTTGGAGGCGAACATCTCGGCGCGGCCCAGGATGATGCAGTTGACCGTGATGAGCGGCAGGAAGACGCCGAGGCTGGTGTTCAGCGCGGGCACATAGGCCTTGATGACCATGTGGATGAGCGTGACGAAGCTGGCGATGATGACGATGAAGCAGGGCAGGCGCACCGACGAGGGGATGACCTTGCGCAGCGCGGACACCACGATGTTGGAGCAGATGAGCACGAAGGTGGCCGCCACGCCCATGCCCAGGCCGTTGAACACCGCCGTGGTGATGGCCAGCGTGGGGCAGGTGCCCAGCACGAGCCGCAGGGAGGGGTTCTCCTTGAGCAGGCCGTTTGTGAATACCGTTAAATTACGCATTGTCAGCCTCCTCCAGTGGGTCCACAGCTGCCGACGAGGGGTCGGCGTTCGGCAGTGCTGCGGGGCCGTCCGTGCCGGAAGCGGCCTCCGCTTCGCCCGTGGCGCCTTCATTGGCGGTGGCGCCGGCGTTCGCGTCGGGCACGTCCTTGCCCAGGTATTGTTCGTCGTACAGCTCCACCGCGGCGTTGATGGCGTTCAGCGCGGCGCGAGACGAGATGGTGGCGCTGGCGATGGTGTCGATGTCTGAAAGCTCCATCGGCTGGGCGGGCACATCGGTGAACTGGCTTGCAAAATCCGGCTCGGTGTACAGTTTTTGCCCAAGGCCGGGGGTCTCGTTGTTCTGCGGGAAGGAGACGCCCACGATGTTGCCGTCACTATCGAAGGCGACCGTGGCCGGCACCTTGCCGCCGTATCCCTTGCCGAACGACTCGACGACCCCGCCCACGCCGTTGGTGGACACATACACGGCGGTCACGTTGGGGTAGCCGTCGGGCACGGGGATTTCATTGAACCCGTCCGCCTCGGGCAGCAGCGCCTGGCGGGCGCTTTCGGCGTCCCGGGCAAGGTTCGCCTCGATGAGCGGCGCCGTGGCGCTGTTGGTGAGCCCCAGCAGCAGGCTGGTGACAAGGCAGATGGCCACCAGCGCCACGATGGGCGAAAAAATGGTCTGCCACGCGCCCGCCTTTTTGGGGGCGGCCGCCGCGTCCGCGCCGGTCGCCTCGCGTGCGTCGGCCAGGTCCGACTGTTCCACCGCAGCCATCAGTTCGGGCGGCATCTCGGTGGCCATATCGCCCTGGGAGGGCGTGGCCAGGGCCGGCGCGCCGGATTTGGCCGGCCCGGTGTGGCCGGGAATGGCAGGGCCGGGCGTGGGGATGGGCTGCTCGGGGGGCATCTCCCTATTGTGCAGCTCGGGCCCTTTCAGGGCGTCCGGGCTCAGCTCGGGCAGATGGTTTTCGGGCATATCCTTGCGGTCGTTCATACCGTTCATACCGTTACGCCGCCCCCTTTGCCTTGTTCTTTGCCACGCCCAGCGGGCGCTTGCGGCTGCCGCGGTTGATATAAGGCACCAGCAGGTTCATGAACAGGATGGAGAAGGAGACGCCCTCGTTCATGTTGCTCCACTCGCGCAGGGCCACGGTGAGCACCGCGAGGCCGAGGGCGAAGATGACTTTTCCTTTGTTCGTATAGGGGCTGGTGGTGTAGTCTGTGGCCATGAAGAAGGCGCCCAGAAGCAGGCCACCGGCCATCAAGTAGAGCATGCTGTCCCAGCAGTAGGCGGGCAGGGCGGCAAGAGCGGCGGAGCCCCCGTTCTGCGCTGCGCCCACGCCAAAGGTGATGAGCAGCTTGAACACGAAGGTGGCCCCGATGTACACCACCGGAATGACCGGGCTGATGATGCGGCCGAAGATGAGCAGCAGCCCGCCCAGGATGAGCGTGATGGCGCAGGTCTCGCCCAGCACGCCGCCATGGGTGCCCAGCAGCATGTCGATGAGGGGCAGCTGGGTGCCGCTCGCCACACCCAGGGGGGTAGCCGAGGCCAGTGCGTCCACGCCGCCGTAGGTAACAGGGTAGCTGTAGCTGATCATCGAGCCGGTGAAGGAGAGCTGCAGCACAATGCGCCCCACCACGGCGGGGTTCACAAAGTTGAAGCCGATGCCGCCGAACAGCTGTTTTGCCACCACGATGGACACGAATGCGCCGATGATGGTCATCCACAGCGGGAAGGCAGGCGGCAGGTTGAACGCGAGGATCAGGCCGGTGACGACGGCGGAAAAGTCGCCCACCGGCAGCGGTTTCTTCAGCAGCTTGCAGTACAGAGCCTCGAACACCACACAAGCCACCACGGTGACAGCTGTGAGCAGCAGCACCCGCGGCCCGAAGATGAACGCCGAGGCAATCAGCGTGGGCAGCAGGGCCACGCACACACCCAGCATGATCTTGCGGGTGGACGCGTGGGACGTGATGTGTGGCGAGGCGGAGACCTGCAGTTTCTGTTGTTCGATCATGGTTTCATCCCTCTCTCATACCCTTTGGAAACGTTCTCGTTGCAGGCCGTTCCTTGCGAAGCAACAACAAGGGCGTATACCCGCAACCTGGGGCGGGTATCGCGGGCCGCAGGCACGCGGGGCGCGGGGCCTGCCCCGCGGTCAATACCCGGTTATTTTTTTGCGTTCTTCAGGTAGTAGCTACGGGCCAGCACGGTGGTTTGCGACACGAGGCGCTTTGCGGGGCAGACGAAACTGCACACGCCGCACATGATGCAGGTGCCCGCCGCCAGCTTGTCCAGCAGTTCCCAATCGCGCCCTTCGTACGCCTCGCACGTCTCGATGGGCGACAGGCCCACCGGGCAGGAGTTGACGCAGCGGCCGCAGCGGATGCATGGCTCGGGCGCGGGCAGGACGGCCTCCTCGTGTGTGAGCGCCAGGATGGCGTTGTTCTGCTTGATGGTGGGATAGTCGTCGCCCGCCAGCGCCACGCCCATCATGGGCCCGCCCACCAGCAGCTTGCCGGGGGTGACCTGGTAGCCGCCGCAGGCTGCCACCACCTCTGAAATAGAGGTGCCGATGATGACCTCCACGTTGCGGGGCGTCGCGATGGCGCCGCCGTCCACCGTGAGGCGCTTTTTGGTAAGCGGCATGCCGGTGGCGAGGAAGCGGCCGATATTGGCCACGGTGGTCACGTTCAGCACGATGACCCCCACGTCGGCCGGCAGGCCGGTGGCGGGTACCTCGCGGCCGGTAACGCGCTCGATGAGCACCTTTTCCGCGCCCTGGGGGTAGCGGGTGGCCAGCGCCTTTACCTTTACACCCTTCTCGCTGCGGGCCAGCTCGTGCATCTTCTCCATCGCCTCGGGCTTGTTGCGCTCCACCGCCACGACCACGTTCGGCACGCCCAGGTACTGCTTCACGGCCCTGATGCCGGCCATCACCTCTTCGCCGTTCTCCAGCATCTCGCGGTCGTCACTGGTGATGTAGGGCTCGCACTCGGCGGCGTTGATGATGATATGGTCGATGGCGTCCAGGTTTTTGGGCGAAAGCTTGACCGCCGTGGGAAAGCCCGCGCCGCCCAGGCCCACCAGCCCGCAGGCGCGCACGGCCGCGAGGAAGCTTTCCCTGTCGGTGACCGTCGGCGGCTTCACGTCGGGGCTCACGGTCTGCTCGCCGTCCGTCTCGATGACGACGGCGTCCACCATGGTACCGGCCGTGGAGACGACCTTCTCCACCGAGGACACGGTGCCGGACACGCCCGAGTGGATATCGGCGCCGACGAAGCCGCCGGCCTTGCCCACCAGGCTGCCCACCTGTACCTTGTCGCCCTTGGCAACCACCGGCACGCTGGGCGCGCCGATGTGCTGCTGCATCAACAGCGTGACCTTGCCGGGCAGCGGCATCTGCACCGTCTGCATGGCTGCAGTTGTCTTCCTGTGGGGGACAGACGTGCCCCTTCCACCGAACCTGCGCCTACTCACTGTGTCATCCACTCCTTCTCTCTCTCCCCGCCCGCGCGCTACACCTTAAATATAAGATGAAGCAGGCGGGGCAACGCCCCTTTATACATTTCGCCCCCCCTTCTTCACTGTGGGAAGGGGGGGATGCGTTTCTGTTAGACTGTCTTTGAGCCATATGCACATGATACCCAATTGGTGGAAGTGTGTCAACAAAATGTGAATATTATCCCTATTATTAGTACATTTACCAAATTTTACAGTATGAACACACAAACCTGTTGTTATTTTGCCGCAAGCGTGGCGTTGCGGGCGTCTTGGACGGGGCGGAAGCCCTTCGGCTATTATTAGTATACTTATTAATTTTGGTTCAGATTCCATGCATTAACGCGGATTGGCCGTGGCGCCTGTCATCCTGCTTGCGCGCAATACCGTCTTCCCCTTTTGGGGCGGTTGTGGTATACTGGATCGAAAGCGGACGGACGGCGCCCCCGGGCCTTTCCACTGTTTGCCGTCCGGAAAGGAAGGCGTTCCCCTATGCCCATCCCCGTGGTGGCAAGCGAGCTGCCCCTGGCTTTCGACGCGTTGCCCGCCTTCAAGGTGCGCCACTATCACGGCCTGCCCGCAGGCGGCGGCGTCTATACGTTGGCCCGCATGTATGCCTGCAGCGGGCAGTTGATGCTCAGCCTGTGCGCTTTCGAGCGCGCGCCCGCTGCGCAAAGCCGCATCGGCCTTGCGCTGTGCGGCGAGGAGGTGGACTGCGTTTCGCTCTTGCGGCTGTCGCTCTCGCCCACCGGCGTCCGGCTGTGGCTGGAAGGCCCGCAAGACCGGCATCAGGACTTGGCTCCCCCGGTGCCGGAGTATATCGCTGGCGAGGACGAACAGGGCTGGTACTGGGGCGCCAACCTCACGCTGCGCGCCGAGGCGCTGGGCCTGGCGGGCCTGAACGCGCGGCCCGGACACAGGTTTGCGGCGGCGTTGTACAAGACGAATGAGGATGAGGAGGCGTATGGCGTCTCCCACCGCCCGGCCGACCCCGCCCGGCCGTTCGACCCGCGGGAGTTCGACTGCTTCGAGATTGTGGCCTATTAGGCCGCCACGCACAAACCCGCGCCCGCCCGGGCGTCGCACTCTGGAAAAAGGAGCATTGCCATGTTCAAGCTGTTGTTTCGCGTTTTCCTGGCGCTGTCCTTTATCGCGCTGGTGCTGGCTGTCATCCGCTATTTTGAGGTGCAGCGCAGCGACTATATCCAGATTTACAACGATGACATGAACGGGGAGTTGTTTGAATGAAAGAGGGAAGGATCCGCCGCACGGGCGGAAACGGCCGCAGCAGCAGCTGTGTGTCGCACGGCGGCGTTTTGTACATTGGCGGCGTGACGCCCACAAACCTGGAGGCCGACCTGCAGACCCAGGCGGCGGATGTGTTTGCCCAGCTGGACAAGTTGATGGAATACCACGGCACGAACAACCACAATATCCTGGCAGCTACGGTGTACCTGCGTGACGTGGAGACCTACGGCGACTTCAACGCCGTGTGGGATCGCTGGGTGACCGACGGATACGAGCCCACCCGCAACCTGGTGGAGGCAAAGCTGGCCCTGCCCGGGTACCACCTGCAGGTGTCGCTGGTGGTGGCGCTGGAGGAATAAGGACTTGTAAGACGCCGTTTCTTGGAAAAAACGCAAGGCCCCGTAAGCACGGGGCCTTGTTTTTTGTTTTGTGCATGCCTGTCGGGGGGGTCAGGCCACTGGATCCGGCTGGCGGTAGTGGGCGGGCTTTTCCACATAAGGGTAGTCCGGGTCGTAGGCCGTGTGGGTGGCGAGGTATTCCGTCCAGGAGGTGTAGGCGATGGGATGCAGGTGGTACCCGTCGCCGCCGGCAAAATCGTCGCGCAACCAGCCGTCGCTGCCCTGCAGCGCCTCGAACAGGTCGATGAAATAAACGTCCTCCTCGCAGGCAAGCTTTGCCAGCAGGTGGTTGAGGTTCTTGATGCGGTCCATATCGAAGCCGGGAGAGTTGTCTGGCCGCACGGGCGTGAGCGACTGGACGTAGATGGCGACGTCCGGGCCCAGGCGTTCCTTCATGGCGTCCAGCATCTCCGTGTAATAGGCAAGGATGATGTCGTCGTCCATGGCCACCATGGCGTTGGCGCCCAGCTGGATATACACCTTGGCGGGCTTGTAGGATGCCAGGGCGTCCATGGGCACCTCTTGGGTACCGTCGTGGTTTTTCTGGATGGAGCCGTTGTAGATCTGCTGGATGCTGATGCCCTTGTAGGCGCAGTAGCGCGCGTTCGGGATGCGCTTGTACAGCGGGAAGCCCTGGGTGAGCGAATCGCCCACGAAAACGGCGTCGTCGAAGTAGCTCATCTCCACCTGGCCGTTTTCGGGCAGGGCCAGCATGTGGCTGTTGGGCGCCTGGATGCCGTCTGTATGGATGGTGCGCTCCACGGCCGAGGGGGTGTTCCAGGCCGAATTGTCCACTTCGGGCAGCTCTGTGGGGTCCTTCACAGCGGGCACGTAGGGCACATAGTCCGCCCCGGGCTGCACCTGCGGGTTGGAGGGGCCGCCACCCGCCCGCTGCACGATATTGGTAATGAGCAGTGCCACCAGCATGATGACGACGACGGCGGAAACCAACACAAACAGACGCCGCACGGCGCGCTTTTGGCGCCGCCGCCGCCTTCTTTGGTGGTAGTCGTGTTCGTAGTCCAGCTTGCTGTTCAAATAGATACTCCCGTCAGTGGAGCGCGCCGGCAGTCAGCCGCGCGGCACGCCTTGGCCCTATCTTTTACAGTATACTGCATCGCGCCGCCGATGGCAACCGGGAATCGTGCGCGTCCGGCCGATGGCACCACACCAAATAATAACGATACAGTCACAAAAACCGCACAAAACCCAGTTGTATAATGGGTAATGGTGCTGTATAATGAGAAACAGAACAAAACCCATCCCGCAGGCATGCCATGCGGGATGGGTGGGGATATCGATTTGTTGCCGGCGATAAGACGAGCGGATTACTTGTCCACGCTGGCCATGTGCTCGATCAGGTTCAACACCTTGTTGGAGTAGCCCCATTCGTTGTCGTACCAGGAGACGAGCTTCACGAATGTATCGGTGAGCTGGATACCGGCCTTGGCGTCGAAGATGGAGGTGCGGGCGTCGCCAATGAAGTCGCTGGAAACGACGTCTTCGTCGGTGTAGCCCATGATGCCCTTCATCTCGCCCTCGCAGGCTTTTTTGATGGCCGCGCAGATCTCGTCGTACTTCGCGGGCTTGGCCAGGTTCACCGTCAGGTCCACCACCGAGACGTCCAGCGTGGGCACCCGGAAGGACATGCCGGTCAGCTTTCCGTTCAGCTCCGGGATGACCTTGCCCACGGCCTTGGCCGCGCCGGTGGACGAGGGGATGATGTTGGCCGAGGCTGCGCGCCCGCCGCGCCAGTCCTTCTTGGAGGGGCCGTCCACGGTGAGCTGGGTGGCCGTTGTGGAGTGCACGGTGGTCATCAGGCCGTCGGTGATGCCGAAGGTATCGTGGATGACCTTGGCCAGCGGCGCCAGGCAGTTGGTGGTGCAGGACGCATTGGAGACAAACTGCATGTCCGGGGTGTATTTGTCCAGGTTCACGCCGCACACGAACATGGGCGTGTCGTCCTTAGATGGGCCGGAATATACTACCTTTTTGGCGCCGGCGTCGATGTGGCCCTGGGCCTTTGCCTTCTCATGGAAGATACCGGTGGCGTCCACCACATAGTCGGCGCCCACAGCGCCCCAGGGGATGTCCTTGGGCTCGCGCTGGTCGAAGAATTTCACGGGCTTGCCGTCCACGATGATGGCGTCGTCCGTGTGGCCTACCTCGCCCTTGTAGCGGCCGTGGATGGAATCGTACCGCAGCATATAAGCGCAGTACTCGGGATCCATGAAGGGATCGTTGATACCGACGAACTCGATGTTCGGGTTGGCCAAACCGGCGCGGAAGACCAAACGGCCGATGCGCCCGAACCCGTTGATGCCGACTTTGATACTCATCTGGGCAGAACCTCCTTTATCTTGTCAGAAAAGCCCGGCGACCACTGGCCGCCGACCTCTTCCCGCAATCTTGTACTATTGTATAACAAAACGTCGCCAACCACAAGGGGATTGTGAAAAAAATATCAATGCGATCATGTGTTTTCATTCGACAATATATGTTATAATTCGACACAGAATCATTCGCAGCTGCGACATTCGACAATTTCCGCAGACATGTTAGAGAGGACCATCATGGACTATCCGTTTTTGCAGCCCTTTGCCCGGGCGCCCTACCCCTGCTACTGGCTTGCCGCCGACGGCAGCTTCTGGACGAATGAGGTGGCGCAGGAGAGTGACCGCCTGCCCTTCCGCATAGACACGGTGTACCGCATGCTCACTGCGCTGGCCGAAAATGGACAGGGCGAGGCGAGCTTCCCTGCCCAGCCCTGGCTGGGCGGTGCGGTGCAGCTGGGCGGGCTCAGTATCCTGCCGCTGGAGGGCGGCCTGCTGGCTGCGGCCACGGGGGTGTTCGAGCCGCCGGTGTTTACCATTGGTTCCCAACTGCGCGAGCCGATCACGAATATTTTTGCCATCCTGCCGCTGCTGGCCAAACGGCTGGAGGACGCGGACACACGCTACCTGGACGAGATACAGAGGAACAGCTATGCGCTTTTGCGCCTGACGGCCAACCTGGAGTGCGCCGGCGCGGTGAAGGACCACGCGCTGGAGCTTGCGCCCATCGACCTTGCGGCGGAGATGCGCTCGCTTGTGGAGGGCGTGTGCATGGTGTGCGGCGAACAGGGCATCCCCATCGAACTGGATCTGCCCGAAACGCCCCAGCCGGTGATGGGCGAGGCGCGCTATCTCAGCGAGGCGGTCCTCAACCTGATACGGAACAGCATGCAGTATACCCGCGACGGCAACCATATCCGCGTGGCCGTGCGCACGACCGGGCAGCGGGTGGTGCTTACGGTGGAGGACGCCGGCCTGGGCATCAAGCCGGAAAACCTGGGCAGGGTGTTTGAGCCGTATTTTTCCGCCGACCCGTATGCCGACGGCGCACCTTCGCCGGGGCTGGGGCTGGGGCTTTCGGTGGCGCAGGATATCATACGCTGCCACGGGGGCGTGCTCACCTGCGAGAGCGCATTTGGAGAGGGAAGCCGTTTCACCGTGGCGCTGCCCCGCGCCGAGGGGAACGAGGAGACGCCACTGGGCGGAGGAGCGGCCGACTACCTGCTCAACCGCTACTCGCCCATCTACATCCAGTTGGCGGGTTTCTGCCGGTTGCCCGGGGTGTGAGACGCCATATACAGGCAGGCCCCAGCGGCGGCAAAACCGCTGTCAGGTTACGTTTTACATAAAAAAGCTTGCATTCCGTTGCGTTTGATGATATTATAATACCCGCTGCACGAATCGCAGCCCATTCAAGAACAGGGAGGTGTTACCGATGCCGAATATCAAATCCCAAAAAGACCGTGTCCGCCTGAGCGCCAAGCAGACCGCGCGCAACAAGTCCGCAAAGAGCGCCCTGAGAACAACGGTCAAGAAGGCGAACACCTCTATTGTGGCGAGCGCCGACGACAAGGACGCGCGCGTGAAGGAAGCCTGCGTGGCGCTGGAAAAGGCCGGAGGCAAGGGCCTGATCCACAAGCGCACCGCCAGCCGTCAGGTGTCGCGCATGATGAAGCGCGCGAACAAGGCCGAGCAGGCCGGCGCGTGAGCCAAAACGGAACAATTAAAAACCGCCGTGTGAAAAACACACGGCGGTTTTTGTTTGCGTGTTTGGGGTGCGGGGCCTATCGGGTATTGGGCAACCCCGCCTTGCGGCGGCAGTGTGCGGCCATCGTGAAGCCGCCGTCCTCGGTCATCTCGGCGCCCAGGAAGGCGGGCGGAACAAAAGCCCTTGCCGCCTCGACGTTGCCAAATTCCACCTCGGCATAATAAAACGCACAGGCTTCGCCTTCGTCCACCAGGTTGCACTCCAGCAGTTCGCCGCCGGGCAGGCGATAGGTGCGCAGCTGTTTGATGGCGGGCGGCGCGGCCAAAAGCGGCTTGAGTGCAGCGTACTGCTCTGCGTCCAGCGGCAGTTCCACCTCGCTGCGCACAAGCGTGCCCGCACCCTTCACCGTGAGCAGGAAGCTCTCCCCGCCCGCTGAACGGGTACGGCGGATGCGCACGGCGCACGGCTCGAACGCGAGGTAGCCCTGCTCCATCTCGCACCGCCACTCCTCGGGCAGGCCGGGGTCCTCAGGAAAGCAGGAGAGGAGCCATTTGCGCTCGATCTCGATACAAGGCCCGCCCATCTCAGCGTATGCTCCGTTGCAGACGGCGCTGCAGCGCGGCCGCCAGCACCATTGCGGCGGCGATCTTGGCGCAATCGGGCAAGATAAACGGCACCACGCACAGCATAAGCCCGCTGGCAAACCCTGCACCGGACACGAGCATGTACCACAATGTGCCCAGCAGGTAGCAACCGGCCATGCCGGCGGCGGCGCAGGCCGCACGCACGGGCGCGGGCAACCCGCGGCTGGTGGCCAGCGAGATGGCGAGCGCCAGCAAAAAATAGCCCAGCAGGTAGCCGCCCGTCACGCCCAGCACCACGCCCGGCCCCGCGCGGAAGGCGGTGAACACCGGCAAGCCGGCCATGCCCATCAGCAGGTAGGCGGCGATGGAGGCCATGGCCCACGCGGGCGGCAGCATGGCGCCCACGAGAGCGACCCCGAAGACGCCCAGGCTGATGGGGATGGGGCCGATGGGGATGACGAAGGGCGAAAGGACGGCCAACAGTGCGGTGAGCACCGCGGCCGCGACAAGCTTTTGGGTTTTGGAGGCATAGCGCATGGGCGGTGTGTCCTTTCGTGGGGGGTGTTCGGGTTTAGAGCGCTGTACCAGGCGCGAGGGAATCGAACCTGTAGACAAACCCGCGCCCGAAGCGCGAAAATCAGGGAACCGTGCCCGCCAGGGCCACCTCGCCGGCGGCCAGCGCTGTTTGGGCGCCGGCGGGCGTGCGCACCACAAGGCGCGCGTCGTCGTCGATGCCCACGGCCAGCGCCTCGTAGGGCGGGGTTGCCAGAACGATGACCGCCCGCCCCGGCAGCAGGTTGCGCCGGCGGTACTCGAGCAGGAAGGAGCGGCTTTGCAGCCCGGCAGCATAGTCCAGCAGCCGCGCGTGGATATCCGCTGCCAGCTGCTCGGGCGGGGGGAGGCCGGCGTCCACGTCCGCGCTGCGGCCGGGAAACAGCGCCCCGGCAATGCCCGCCAGTTCGGGCGGGAAAGCATCGTCGGGTGTCGTGTAATTCAGCCCGATGCCCACCACTACGGCGGCGATGTCGCCGCCCGGTCCGGGCACGCCCTCGGCCAAGATGCCGCAGCATTTGCGGCCCTGCCAGAACAGGTCGTTTACCCACTTGATGGACAGCGAGAGCCCGCACAGCACCTGCACGGCCTCACACACGGCAACGGCGGCCGCCGCCGTGAGCAACGGCAGGCCGGCCTGCAGGGCGGGGTCTTTTTCGCAACGCAGGCCCATGCTCATATACAGCCCGCCCGGCGGGCTGGCAAACGCCCGGCCCAGACGACCACGGCCGCCCGTCTGGCGTTCGGCCAGCAGCAGCGCGCCGTGGGCGGCGCCCCGCTGCATGCGCAGTTTGAGCTCTTCGTTGGTGGAACCGGTCTCGGCCAGCAGTTCGGCCGGGCAGGGCGCGCGTCCTCGCGCAACGGCCACGTCGGCCATCTGGCCGCGCAGCGCCTCCGCCGAAAGAAGGGCCGGTTGTGGCTGGGCAAAAATGCCTGTCGACCCGGCGCATACGGGCTGTGTGCTCACAGTTTGCCCTGTTCCTGCAGCGCGCGGCGGCAGGCCTGCACAAATTCCAGCGGGAACTGGCTCTTCTCCTGTGCCTGTTCATCCGTCATGCCGTCCAGCAGCATGCGGCCCACGACCACCCGCATGCTCTCGCCCACCTCCACATAGTGCATGTCGGGGTCGTAGATGCGGATGACGCGCTGCCCCCAGGGAAACTCTTTCACGTCGTGGACCTTGGCGACCTCCCAGCCAGCCATCCGTTCCAAAAACGCGTCGAAGTCCTCCTCTTCAAAGTACAGCTCGAATTCGCCGCCGCCAAAGCGGATGTCGTCCGGGTCCGAATCGGTGAAGCCCGCCCAGCTCTCAAGCGTTTGCAGCGACAGGCGGTCGTCCAGCGTGACATTCACGCCCAGGTCGTGGGTCACCACCATGCCCAGCAGGCCGGTGTAAAAATGCTTGCTCTTCTCGATGTCGCGCACAGCGATCAATGTTGTCATGATTTCCATATTGAGCACCTCACAATTTGTTAATTCAGCTCGATTCGTCTGCCGTTTAGCATCAGCTGGATCTTTTCGATGATCTCGCCGTACTGCACCTGCTCAAAATAGGTGGTATCGACATAAATTTCATCGCCGCCAACCGAAAAATCGCGTATACCGCGTGATTCCACCCCGGAGATAAACTCGTCTATCGTCATGGGCGCAGCGAGCAACCTCTCGCCGGGGGGCGCAGGATAGGCGCTGGAAGACCGGTGGCCCATGTGGCGGCCGGGTGCGGCGTCGCGCTGGATGTACCGTTCGTAGATGACCCGGATGTCGCCGCCAAAGCGCACGGTGAGTGGGTGATAGGTGTAGGTGAGCAGGAGGTTTTGCAGTTGGGGCTTGGTCACGTTTTCAAAGTTGTTTTCCAGAATGAACGAGAGACCGGCCCGCATGAGACTTTCGGCGTAGTAGTACAAAAGGCGGGTGGCGGCGGTGCTGAGCGCCACCTTGCCTTCGTGGGTGGAAAACCCTGTGGTGTCGTATAATATTTCCTTTAAACGATCTTTGGAAAGGACGGGCACTGCTAGCTCTGCGCCCAGGCGCTCGGCAAAGGTGGTCTTGCCCGAGGCGGGCAGGCCGGCAATCAGGATACAACGTTTCACCGTGCATCACCTCGCTTGTGGGATGGGCAAGGGTACGGGCGCCTGCTCTCATTATAGCACAGCCGGCCGGCGTCGCGCGCAAAATGTGGTCATGGCTGCCGCAGTTCGCACACGGGCGCCCATGTGAAGGGGAAGTCGTGCGGGCGGTACAGCTCCGGGCCGCCGGGGCCGGTGTGTGACAGCAGGCGAAAGGTGTTGGCGATCTCGACGGCCTGGTTGCTATACGGCTGCAATTCGGGCGATTCAGAGATGATCTGCCGCGTGAGGACAGGGATGTACACGGTGGCGCCGTCCTTGAGGGAGACGCGCGCCGCCAGATAGTATACGGTGTCGTAGGTTTCGCCGATAACCGGGACGAAGGGACCGGGCTTGCCGAGCGAAGCGGCCTTTGACTTGTGCATCCGCTCCCGGCGGAACGCCTCCGCGAAAAGGCCGATGAGCAGGACGAAGGGGATCGCGAACCAGGAAAGGATTGCAAAAAGTATCCGGGTAATAACGCTAAGGCTACAGCCTGCCGCATCTGCGTAGAGTTTTTGCTCATCCTCGTTTTTTTCGATGGTGGTGCTGGAGGTGTCCGCATGGATCGTGCAGCCGGCTACATCGTCGAAGGAGTAGATGGGCGGCGGAGTAGCGGCGTCCGTGGCGGGATCCTTGTCGTACCACAGACGTTTTTCGTCGTCGATGTAGACCCGCCCCGCCAGTATGCGAGTGGGGCGAAAAGAGGCGTAGCGGTCGCGGTTGTCGTCGTTTTCGGCGATCTTCTGGCGCGCGGCGGACAGGCTCATACCCGGCAGCAGCAAGCTGGAACGCAGGCCGGCTGCCCGGCAGCAGCCGGTGCAGAGGACGCCGTCTCGTAAGGAATGGGCCGGTTCCTTGCGGGAACCGATCGGCCTGCCGCAGATGCTGCAGGTTCCGGTGTTTTTACGAAACAAAGCCATCTATCTGTTCCTCGCGAATCGAAAGCCACTCAAAAGGGCGCGGGCATCGCACGACGGGCCTTCTCGTTACAGGGTGCTCGGCCGGACGGTGGGCTGGATGTCGAGCAGATGCTGGGTGCAGGCGGGCAGATGGGGCACCTCCTGCTGCAAAAAAGCGGGACGTAGGTCGATCTCGTGCAGGGCGTCCACCGGATGCCACAAAAATTGTTGTGGTTTGCCGCAGTCGTCGGGGCGCTCAAAGGCGGCGTCCAGGCAAAGGCCGTCGCCGGGCGCGTGCTGCGCCAGATAGTAAAAGCCGATCTCGTGGAAGCGCTCGCCGGTGGTGCTTTCCACAAAAAAGCTTTCGGCCACCCACAGCAGGCGGCCCAGGGATGGCTGTGCGCCCAGCTCTTCGCGCAGCTCACGGCGCAGGGCGTCGGCGCTGGGCTCGTTTTGGGCGATGCGCCCGCCGGGCGGGTAGTAGTACGGGGTATTTTCGTTTCGCATCACCAGCATGCGGCCCTCGTGCAGCAGAATGGCGGACACACGCAGGTTGAGACGGCAGGCTTCAAGCGGGAGGGAGAGGTCGATTCCAGCCATCGCTCAGCCCCCGATGCCGAACAGCCGTCGGCCGTTTTGCAGTGTCTGGGCCAGCAGTTCTTCGGTGTCCATGCCACGCGCTTCGGCGATGCGGGCGGCGGTGTAACGGATCATTGAGCTGTTGCTTTTTTTGCCCCGGAAAGGCTCGGGCGCCATGTAGGGGCAGTCGGTCTCCAGCAGCAGATGATCGTCTGGTACGGCGGCTGCGGCCTCCACAGGGCGGTGCGCGTTTTTGAAGGTGACCACGCCGGTGAAGCCGATGTACATGCCCTGTGCGCACAGCCACTTCACGTCCTCCGCCGAGCCGGAAAAGGCGTGCAGCACACCGCGCGGTCTGTATTTTTTCAGCAGTGCATAGGTGTCGGCATGGGCTTCACGGTCGTGCACGACAATAGGCAGGTTTCGCTCGACAGCAAGCGCCAATTGTGCTTCAAAGAGCGCAAGCTGCTCGTCCTTTGGAACCGGCCAATGGTGGTCGAGACCACATTCGCCAATGGCCACCACCTTGGGTTCATCGTACAGCGGGGCAATGGCCAGCATCTCGGCGCGCCAGTCCCCGTGGAAGGTGGCCAGTGTGGAGGCGTCTTCCTCGATGAGACTTTGCGGGTGGATGCCGGCTGCCGTATAGACATAATCATATCGCTTTGCCAGCGCTGAACTTGCGCGGCTTGTCTCAAAATCGGTGCCGCAGTCCAGCACAAGCGCCACCCCCTCGCCGGGCAGTGAGCGTAGCAATTCGTCCCGGTTCGCGCGGAAGGCGCCCGAGGTATAGTGGGCGTGGGTGTCGAAGATCAGGCGATCCATAGGTGCCTCCGTGGGTGTGGTTTAGCGGATGCGGCTGCCCGGCAGGCTGTCTTCGGGCAGAAACACGACCTGCGCGCGGCCGTCGGGACCGTCGGCGGCCAGCAGCATGCCCTCGCTCAGGATGCCCCGCATCTTGGCGGGCTTCAGGTTGGCAACCAGTACCACTTTTTTGCCCACAAGTTCCTCGGGCGTGTACCACAGGGCGATGCCACTGAGGATGGTGCGTTCACGCCCGCCGTCGAAGACAGTCAGCTTGAGCAACTTGTCCGCCTTTTCCACCTTCTCGCAGGCGCGTACCTCGGCGGCCAACAACAGCGTTTGCATAAAGTCGTCGTAGCCGATCTGTGCGTCGCTGGGCACATCGGCGCCAGCGGGCGCGTTCTCCGGCTTGTCCTCCGGGGCGCGGGGCGCAGCCTTCAGGTCCTGGGCCACGGCCTCACCGGGCACGGCCTGTGCAGCTTTCTCGGCCGCGTCGGCGTCCGCTTCCAGCTTGGCCAGCAGGGCGTCCGTATCCAGCCGGGCGAACAACGGTACCGGCTTCTGCACCGGCGGCGCGGGCGCGGCGCCAAAGGCGGTGATGCTGTCCAGTGTCTGCCAGGGCTCTTCGCAGCTGATCTGCCGGAAGATCTCGGCACTGGTGGCCGGCAGGAAGGGCGCCAACAGCACGCCCAGGTGGCGGATGGTCTCCACGAGCGTGTACAGCACGGCGGCCAGGCGCGGTTTTTGTGCGTCATCGCGGCCCAGCACCCAAGGTTCGGTCTCGTCGATGTACTTGTTGGCCCGTTTGGCCAGGTTCAGGACGGCTTCCATCGCGTCGGCGCAGCGGAAGGCGTCCAGCTTTTCGATCATCAGTTGCCGGGCTTCCAGTGCGGAGGCGGCAAGTTCTCCGTCCAGCAGGGCGGCCTCGCGTTCGGCGGGGATCTGGCCGCCGAAGTATTTGTGTGTCATGGCGATGGAGCGGTTGACGAGATTGCCCAGCGTGTTGGCAAGGTCGGCGTTGTAGCGGTCGAAGATGCGCTCGTAGGTGATGGTGCCGTCCTGCGCATAGGGCATCTCGGCCAGCAGGTAGTAGCGCACACCGTCCACGCCGATCATTCCGGCCAGGTCGTCGGCGTAGATGACGTTGCCCCGGCTCTTGCTCATCTTGTCCTCGCCGGACAAGAGCCATGGGTGGCCGAAGATGCTTTTGGGCAGTTCTTCGCCCAGCGCCATGAGCAGGATGGGCCAGTAGATGGTGTGGAAGCGCAGGATGTCCTTGCCGATGACGTGCGCGTCGGCCGGCCAGTAGCGTTTGAACGTGTCGCCCGGGTTTTCGGGGTCGTACCCCAGCGCGGTGATGTAGTTGGACAGCGCGTCCACCCAGACATAGATCACATGCCCGTCGTCGAACGGCACCGGGATACCCCAGGTGAAAGAAGAGCGGGATACGCACAGATCCTGCAGACCTGGTTTGATAAAATTGTTGATCATCTCGCGTTTGCGGCTTTCGGGGAAGATGAAGCCCGGATTCTGTTCGATGTGCTCTTCCAGCTGCCTTGCGTACTTGCTCATCTTGAAAAAGTAGGCTTCCTCACTGGCGCGCACCACCTCGCGGCCGCACTCGGGGCATCTGCCGTCCTCCACCTGCGAATCGGTGAAAAAGCTCTCGTCGGGCACGCAGTACCAGCCCTCGTACTTGCTTTTGTAAATGTCGCCCTGGTCGTACAATTTCTTGAAGATCTTTTGCACGGCGGCCTTGTGGCGCGGCTCGGTGGTGCGGATGAAATCGTCGTAGCTGGTGTTCAGCACGTCGCACAATTCGCGCACCTGACCGGCGACTTTATCCACATATTTTTGCGGAGAGAGACCGGAAATTTTTGCGTTTTCCTCAATTTTTTGGCCATGTTCATCGGTGCCGGTGAGGAAGTGCACGTCATAGCCTTGCAGCCGTTTCAGCCGGGCGACGGCATCGGTGAAGACGACCTCGTAGCTGTTGCCGATGTGCGGCTTACGCGAGGTGTAGGTGATGGCTGTGGTGATATAGTATTTTTGTTTGTCCATGTGGTAAACCACCTTCAGTTCAGAGTGGGTGTGGGTGAACGTGTTGGGTTAGGCGAACGAAGACAAATCCGAACCCCGAGTTGCTGCCCTGCGCAAGCAGATGGCGCTCCTCCGCTCGCAGCTATCGCTGCTCCAGCACGAGGCTCGCTTCGAAGCGCCATCCACTCACGCAGGACCGAAGCACGCGCGAACCGCACGGGTTTTCACTCAGGTGCGTGTGTTCACAACCAGAACTAAACTTTCCTGTCTGATACGAGTGGGCGGTGTTCCGAAGCGAGGCTCGCGCTGGAGCAACGACAGTTCCGAGCGAAGGAATTCCAACCGCTTGAATCAGACATGACGCGATCTATGGGTTCGAGTCCTTTCCGCCTAAGCTTGTTCATCAATAAAAAAGCGTTTATACCACACCAGAAATGTAAAAACAGTCCAAATTTTGCGTCCGTTGTTGGCGCGGCCGTGGTAGTGCTCGTCCAGCAGGGCCAGGATTTTCACCGGCTCGAAGAAGGTGGCGGCGAACTCGCTCTCGAAGTAACCGCGCACGATGTCGTAGTAGCGTTTTTCGCGCAGCCAGTTGCGGATGGGCACCGGGAAGCCCTTCTTGGGGCGGGTGGCCCACTCGTCGGGCAGCACCCTGTTGGCCGCGTGGCGGAAGACCAGCTTGTTCTGCGTGCCACGTATGCGGTAGCGGTTCGGGATGCGGCCGGCAAGCTGGGCCACCTGTTTGTCCAGGAAGGGCACGCGCAGCTCCAGCGAGTGAGCCATGCACATCTTGTCCGCTTTCAGCAGGATGTCGCCGGGCAGCCAGAGGTGCATGTCCACGTACTGCTTTTTCTCCACCTCGCTCTCGCCGGCCACCCGCGCGTAATAGGGCGCGGCCATGGCAAGCGGCGTGGGGCCGCCGCGGTAGGCGGGCTGCAGCACGGCCTCCGCCTCCCGCTCGGGAAACACCTCCGCCTGGCCGATGAACCAGTCTTCGGGGCGCTCGGCGCTTTTTAAAAGAAAGTTGCGGCCCTTGAATGCGGGCATTGCCTTGGCAATGCCCCCCAGCATTCGGCGCAGGCCCAGCGGCAGTTTCTTGAACTTTTCCATCGCCGGGGTGTCGGCATACAGCTCGTACCCGGCGAACAGTTCGTCCGCGCCCTCGCCGCTGAGTACGACGGTGACCTGTTCGCGCGCCAGCTTTGCAAGGAACCACAGCGGTACGCTGGAGGGGTTGGACTGTGGCTGGTCCATGTGGTACTGGATGTCCGGGAAGGCGGCGAAGCACTCCTCGGCAGTGAGGATTCGCCGGAAGTTGCGCACGCCCAGTTTTTTGGAAAGCTCGGCGGCGTGCATCGATTCGTCGAAGTTGTCGTCGGAGAAGCCGACCGAAAAGCTGTTCTCGGGGTGCAGGCAGGCGGTGATATAGCTGGAATCCACCCCGCCGGAGAGGAAGCTGCCCACCGGCACGTCGCTGATGCGGTGCGCCTGCACGCTCTCGTGCACAGCCTCGTCGATGACGTCTGTGCATTCTTCGAAGGAGAAGCCGGCGTCGTCGCCGAAGGGGAAGTCCCAATAACAGACAGGCGAAACTTCGCGCCCTTTATACACAAAGTAATGCCCCTGGGGCAGGCAGAACACATTCTTGAAGAAGGTCTCTTCGCCGGCGGCGTACTGGAAGGTGAGGTAGGGGCGCAGCGCTGTGGGGTTTAGTTCCTTCACGAAGTCCGGGTGGTCGAGGAAACTTTTGATCTCGCTGCCAAACAAGAGGTTCCCGTCGGGCAGCTTTGTGTAGTAGAAGGGCTTGATGCCGAAGGGGTCACGCGCGGCCAACAGGGTCTTTGTGTTCGCGTCCCACACCACGAAGGAGAACATGCCCCGCAGCCGGGAGACGAGTCCCTCGCCCCATTCTTCGTACCCGTGCACCAGCACCTCGGTGTCGGTGCGGCTGCGGAAGGTGTGGCCGGCGGCCTGCAGCTCCTCGCGCAGCGGCTGGAAGTTGTATATCTCGCCGTTGAACACGACGACGACGCCCCCGTCCTCGCTGGGCATGGGCTGCAGCCCCGCCTCGGACAGGTCGATGATGGACAGCCGGCGGAAGCCCAGCGCGATGTCCCCGTCGGCGTACTGGCTGGCCATGTCCGGCCCGCGGTGGACGATGCGGTCCATCATGGGTGCGATGAGCTCCCTCTTTTGTTCGAGCGGTAGTTTGCTTGTGAATCCAATATAGCCGCACATTGCGTGAACATGCCCCCAAAGTGTTATTGTTGGACGCGCGCCGGGCGCTGTGGCCGGGCGGTGCCGGGATGACGGGATGATGCGCTACCAGGAGAAGCCGCGGGGCGTTTTGCCGCAGGCCAGGATGGCGCTGTGGGCCAGCACGTCCATGCTGTCGATATACCGCTCGTCCAGCAGGCCGGCCTTCTTCAGCAGCGAAAGCTCGGTGCAGCCCAGGATCATCGCGTCGCACCCGGCGGCGAACAGGCCGCCCGCCACGGCGCAGAAGGCGGCGATGTCCGGCTCTCCACCCTGCTTGATGGCACCGTAGATGATGTCCATGACTGCTTTCTGGGCGCCGTCGTCCGGCACCCGGCAGGCAAGGCCGACCGCCTCGCAGGCCAGCTGGTAGGTGCGCGTGTGCACGGTGCCGGTGGTGGCAAGGATGCCCACCTGCCCGCAGCCCATGGCCTTGGCGCGGGCCACGGTGTCCCCCACCATGTTCAAAACGGGGATGGGGATCACCTCGTTCAGCCGCTCGTAGAAATAGTGGGCGGTGTTGCAGGGGATGGCGATGACCTGCGCGCCAAAGGTGACAAGGCGTTTGGCTTCATCCTCCATCACGACGAAGGGGTCCTCCCGGCTCTCGCCCAGGATAAAGGCCGTGCGGTCGGGCGTGGTGGCCTTGCTGGAGATGACCATGTCGATGTGGTCCTGGTCGCGCGAGACGCGCGTGTGCCGGGTGACGAGCTCGTAAAAATAGGCGGTGGCCATCGGCCCAAGGCCGCCCAGGACGCCCAGTACTTTTGCCGGTTGCGGCGCCTGCTCTGCCATAAGCCCTCGCCTCCCTTTTTGCAAAATAGGATAGACCGCAGGAATCTATCAAATCATAGATATCAGATATATCGCTTGATAATTTATACAAATTGGAATATCAATCCGGTCTATCACAGTACGTAGCATACTTTTTGTAGTACCGGCGGCTGTGTACCTTGTAATAGAACCACCGCCGGGGGTTGCCCCTCAAATCGAAGCTGTAGCCGAGGGCGGTGGTGTCGCGGCCGGCGTCGGCGATGGCCTTCGCTTTGCGCACCAGCTGTTCGTCGGCGGTGTAGTTCCACACGATGAGCGCCGGGATGGAGTGCCAGAAGCTGTCGCCTTTGTAGTACAGCGGCTCGCCCAGGTCGTGCCCCAGCACGCGGTCCTCCACGAGATACCGGGCGATGTTCAAACCCGCGCCGGTGACGTAGTAGTTGCTGCGGCCCTGCCGCAGGTTGATTTCGAAGACCTTGTAGCGGCCGTCGC
>JAVBQQ010000089.1:0-13036 GCA_031548875.1 Oscillospiraceae bacterium | reverse complement strand
GGCTTGGCCACCGCGGGGGGCCCCCCCCCCGCTGGCGGCCCCGCCCTCGTGGGGGCCCGGCGCCCCCCCCCCCCACGGCACGGTCACCACCATCGCGCCCACCGGCACGCTTTCGATGATCGGTGGCTGTTCCTCCGGCGTGGAGCCGGTGTTCGCCTGGGTGTACATCCGCAACATCATGGACGACACCGAGATGATCGAAGCGAGCCCTATTTTAGAGCAGAAATTGCAAGATCTGGGGCTCTATTCGGTGGAATTAATGCGTCGGATAGCGCAGGAAGGCACCATCGCTCATATCGAGGAGATCCCCGAAGAGGTGCGGCGGGTGTTCGTTTGCGCGCACGACGTGAGCCCGCTCTACCACATCCGCATGCAGGCCGCCTTCCAGCGGCACACGGACAATGCCGTATCCAAAACGGTGAACTTCCCCAAGACCGCCACCCGCGAGGAGGTGGCCGAGGTGTACCGGCTGGCCTTTGCCGAGGGCTGCAAGGGCGTCACCATCTACCGCGACGGCAGCCGCGAGAGCCAGGTGCTGAACATTGGCGCCGTGAACCGGGGCGAGGCCGGCCTGCCCAGCCCGGACGCCGTACTGGCCAGCATGCCGGACAACCTGCAGCCCTACGGCCAGATAGAGCCCCGCCCGCGCCCGGAGGTCACCTCCGGCTTCACCGAGCGGATGAAGATTGGCTGCGGCAACCTGTACGTGACGGTGAACTACGACGAAAAGGGCATCTGCGAGGTGTTCACCAGCACGGGCAAGGCGGGCGGCTGCCCCAGCCAGAGCGAGGCCACCGCCCGGTTGTGCAGCGTGGCGCTGCGCAGCGGCATGAGCGTGCGCGAGGTGTGCAACCAGCTGCGGGGCATCCGCTGCCCCTCCACCATCCGCCAGGGCAACATGAGCTGCACCTCCTGTCCCGACGCGATTGCCCGGGTGGTGATGAAGGTGAACGACTACATCGAGGCGTACAAGGGCGACCCCGACGCCCCCTTCTCCCCCGAACCACTGATTAAAAGGCTGGCCCCCGAGGGACCGCCTGCAGGGGAGGCCCTCCCCGCCGGTCAGGCCGCCCCGCCCGCCCCCGCGCCGGCGCACGAGGGGCCGGAACCACCGCGCTTCGGCCCCGGGGCCGCGCTGCGCGGTGAACTGGCCATCCGCGCGGCCCAGAGCGGCCTTTGCCCCGAGTGCGGCGAGGCCGTGGAGCACGAGGGTGGCTGCATGATCTGCCGGGGGTGCGGTTTTTCGCATTGTGGATGAGTTTTACCCAAGAAACAGTGTGCAAACAGTCGTTTTCGTCGATTGCACGGAGACCGTTCCTGTGGGCCGGATTGCCGGGCTTGCGCCCGTTCCGGGGCGGCGAACGAGGTTTCTGCCTGCGCGCGGGCGTGTGAGGACGCCTGCGTTTCCCTGCGGCGATGCAGGACCCTCTGCACAGAGGCGTCCTGCATTTTTTGCCCGGAGCTTCGCGATTGACAGCAAACCATAAGAAAGGAAGGCCGCCATGCGCACCCTGCAAGAGGAACTGGCAAAGATACTGGGCGCACGGCCCTACCGGATGGTGCTCAGCGCGCCGCTGGCGCCGGATGGAGCCAGCCGGGCCACCCTGCAGCCCATTGACAGGGTGGCCATCCAGCAAGAGCCGACCGGGCAAAGCGGCCGTGCGGGGAGTGAGGATATAGCGGACGCCTGGCAGGTGGAGCGCATTGTGGGAGCACAGGCCTTCCACCAAAACGTGCCATCAGCGCAGCTGCCCGCCCTGCTGGCGGAAATGCTGGAGCGGGAGTTTACACAGCTCACCGCCCTCTCGCCCGGGCGGGAGTGGCGGCTCAAACGCACCCGCAAGGGGCGGGTGCTGGCGTCCTCGTCGCCGCGGGCGGGCGGCGAACCGGAGAAACCCGCCCCGGCCGCAGCCACTCAAGCACAGGCCGGCAGCGATCCCTGCAAGACCCATGCGGCCGCCGCCCACGACCGCGTCAAACGCTACCTGTTGCCCGCAACACCGGGCGCGCCGCTGGCCCCGCTGGTGGACATGGGCGTGCTGACGCCCGACGGGCGGGTGGCCAAAGCCATGCACGACAAATACCGCCAGGTGAACCGCTTTGTGGAACTGGTGGACCACGAGCTGTCCCGCTGGCCGGGGCAGGCCCTGCGCGTGGTGGATTTCGGCTGCGGCAAAAGCTACCTCACCTTTGTGCTGTACCACTACCTCACCGCGCTGCGCGGCCTGCGGGTGGAGATGCTGGGGCTGGACCTGAAGGCAGACGTGGTGGAAAATTGCAACCGGCTGGCCCTGAAATACGGGTACGAGGGCCTGCGCTTCGAGGTGGGCGATATCGCCGAGCGGAGCCTTGCCGGCAGTGTGGACATGGTGGTGACGCTGCACGCCTGCGACACCGCCACCGACCACGCCCTCGCCAAGGCCGTGGCGTGGGGCGCGCAGTTCATCTTCTCGGTGCCCTGCTGCCAGCACGAGCTGAACGCCCAGATGCAGGGCGGCCCGCTTCCCATCCTCACCCGCTATGGCATCGTGCAGGAACGTACGGCGGCGCTGATGACCGATGCCATCCGGGCAAACCTGCTCATGGCCAGCGGCTACAAGGCCCAGCTGCTCGAGTTCGTGGACCTGGCCCACACGCCTAAAAACCTGCTCATCCGGGCGCGAAAGGCGTCCATCCCGCCCGCGCACGCCCGCAGGGCGCTGGCCGAGGTGGACGCGCTGTGCGAGGCATTCTCCCTGGCGCCCACGCTGCGGCGCCTGCTGGATGAGGAAAAAGCGGAAAATGAATGCGGCTAGAACCTTTTCATCTGGCGATTGCTGCCGTATAATATAATTTAGAAAGAACCTGGTAGGAAAAGTGCGAAGCGCGCTGCTCCCGCGCCTAAACTGCGAAAGGGGGACCTCCCCGCATGAAACGGACGACAACCCTGGTAATGGGCATCCTGCTGTGCGCCGCCCTGGCGCTGGGCGGCTGCCGCAGCAACGTGGCCGGCAACTTTGGAAAGAACGTGCAGGACTGGAAACAAAACGATGGCAAAAACACCGAGCCGCAGACCGACCTTGGCACCTACACCGACGGGCAGATGGCCGACAAGCTGGCCTTCAACGTGACGGCCTACCCCGAAACGGACGCCTTCACGCCCACCAAGTTCTTCGCCATCAGCTACTGGTTCGCCCAGATCGAGTACGAAACGCCGAACGGGAACATCTATGTGGCGCGGGTGGCAAAGGAGGGCAACAAGGACGTGGCCTCCTCTTACGACGAAAAGCACGACACCGACGTTTCCACCCAGACGGTGGACGGCGTGGAGGTGCGCACCGGCGTTTCTGGCAAGGGGTGTACGCTGGTGTCCTGGACGCGCGACGGCTTCAACTATCTCGTGCACTCCCGGCCGGACCAGGAGCCCCTCTCCGACGAGGAGGTACAGCTCTTCGTACAGGGGCTGGCCGCCGAGGAGAGCGAGACCTGACATCCGGCGGACAGGCCGCACCTGAAAAAAGAATCCCGGAAAGGATGACGCATATGGACGGCTCGCTCCCCATCGCCCTTCACACGGTGGTCATCGACTGCCCGGACATCCGCGCGCTGTCCGGTTTCTATCTGAGCCTGCTGGGCTGGGAGAAGGTGTTCGAGGACGAGGAATGGGTGGACATCCGCCCGCCCGGCGGCGGCGTGGTGCTGGGCTTCCAGCAGAACGACGCGTTTGTGCCGCCCGTCTGGCCCGAGCAGCCGAACGCCCAACAGCAGATGCTGCACCTGGACTTTGCCGTGGCGCCGGCGCGGATGGAGCAGTCCGTGCGCCACGCGCTGGCCTGCGGCGCCCGCATGGCACCCGTCCAGTTTTCTACCGACGAATGGACCACAATGCTGGACCCCGTGGGCCATCCCTTCTGCTTTGTGGCCCACCCGGAGGCCTGATACAAAATTTCATTCCCCATGCCCCTCGTTTCCTCTTGCGATACGCGCGCATTTTTGCTATACTATTTCGAGAGTTTGAACGCCACGCGCGACAGGAGGGAGTGCCCTATGCCGAAGCATCTGCAAAAAAAAGGCGCATGGCCCCCGTTTTTTTCCTTGTTCGCGCCAAAGCAGAGCAGCGGCCCTCGTTTTTGTTTTTCCCGCCCCGGGCGGTGAAAGCGAAACGGCGGGCTTTTTTTTTGCAAGGACGGACGGCCGGGCCGGCAAGGCATCAGCTGACGTTTTCTTCCCGGCCACCTTGGGCCGGCCATATACAAACAAAAGGGGGCGCAGGGAATGGATCTGCTGGTGCAAAACGCACAGGTGTACAAGGACGGCGCTCTGCATACGCTAGACGTGTGCATCGAAGACGGCGTGGTGGCGCGGCTGGCGTCCGCCGGCTCACTTGCCCCCGGACGCGGGCGGACGGTGGACGGCGGTGGTTGCCTGCTTGCCCCCGGCTTCACCGACCTGCACACCCATCTGCGCCAGCCGGGCTTTGCGCACAAGGAGACTGTCGCCACCGGCACGGCGGCGGCGGCGGCGGGCGGCTTCACCACCGTGTGCGCCATGCCCAACCTCTCCCCTGTGCCCGACGCGGCCGCCAACCTGGAGCCGGAGCTTGCCGCCGTCGGCGGCGGCGCGCGGGTACGCGTGCTGCCCTACGGGGCGCTCACCGTGGGCGAGGCGGGCGCACAGCTGGCTGATATCGCCGGCCTTGCCGGCCTTGTGTGTGGCTTTTCGGACGATGGGCGCGGCGTGCAAAACGGGGAGATGATGCGCCGGGCCATGCAGGCTGTGGCGGCGCAGGGCCGCTTTGTGGCCGCCCACTGCGAGGACGAGGGCAAGCTGCCCTCCGGCGCCGTTTGCGTCCAGGCCGACAGCCCCCTCGCCCGGGCAAACGGCTGGCAGGGGTACCCGAACAGCAGCGAATGGAGCGAGGTGGAGCGGGACATCCGCCTGTGTGAGGACACCGGCTGCGCTCTGCACATCTGCCACGCCTCCACCGAGGAAAGCTTCCTGCTGGTGCGGGCGGCCAAGGCGAAGGGCCTGCCGGTGAGCTGTGAGGTGACGCCGCACAACCTGCTGCTCTGCTGCGACGACATCCCGGTTGCCCACGGGGAGGCACAACCAAGCTTCAAGATGAACCCGCCCCTGCGCTACGCGGACGACCGCTCCGCGGCGCTGGCCGCCCTGCTGGACGGCACCATAGACGCCATCGCCACAGACCACGCCCCCCACACGCCCGAAGAGAAGGCGGCGGGGTTCCAGAAGGCGCCGCCCGGCGTGGTGGGGCTGGAAACGGCCTTCCCAGCGCTGTACACAAAGCTGGTGCAGCCGGGCCACCTGCCGCTGGAGCGGCTGCTCCGGCTGCTGAACGAGGGCCCCTGCGGCGTGCTGGGCATGCAGCCGAACGCCATCGACGAGGGCCGCCCGGCGGACCTCGTTCTGCTCGACCTTGCGACCGAACGGCCGGTGCAGCCGGGGCTCTTCCTCACAAAAGGGCGGGCCACCCCGTTCGAGGGCTGGCGGCTGAAGGGCTGGCCGCTCTTCACCTTCGCGGAGGGCAAGCTTGTGTACAGCCGTGCGGAAGGAAGTTGAAACGAACAGTAACCTGAAAAAGCGATAATAAAGAGAAAAGCAGAGGGAAACGGATGGGAAACAGGAAACTGGTATTTGAGAACGGGGCCGTGTTTGAGGGAACCGGCTTTGGCGCCGCCACCGAGACCGTGTGCGAGGTGGTTTTCAACACCTCCATGGTCGGTTATCAGGAGATCTTCTCCGACTGCTCGTACAACAAGCAGCTCGTCTGCATGACCTACCCGCTCATTGGCAACTACGGCCTGGCGGACGACGACTACGAGACGCGTACGCCGGTCATCGGCGGGTTCATCGTGCGCGAGTACAACGAATCGCTGGCCAACTTCCGGGCGGCAAAAACGCTAGCCGAAGAGATGGAGGAGCACGGCATCCCCGGCATTGAAGGGGTGGACACCCGCCGCATCACCCGCATGATACGCGAGCAGGGCAGCATGCGCGCCGTGCTGTGCAACGAGGACACCCCCGAGGCCGCCGCCCGCCTGCTGCTGGCCGAAACGCCCGTCCCGCATGACCAGGTGGCCTCCGTCTCGTGCAAAAAGCGCTGGTACGCGCGCACGGCGGGCGTCAAGCACAACGTGGTGGCCGTGGACTGCGGCATCAAGCTGGGCATCATCCGCAACCTGGTGGACCGCAGCTGCAACGTGACCGTGGTACCCTATAACACGGGCGCCGAGGAGATCCTCGCCCTCTCGCCCGACGGCGTCGTGCTCAGCAACGGCCCCGGCGACCCGGCGGACGTGCCCGAGGTGGTGGCACTCGTGAAGGAGCTGCAGGGCCGCCTGCCGCTGATGGGCATCTGCCTTGGCCACCAGCTCATCGCGCTGGCCAACGGATGCGAGACGTACAAGCTCAAGTTCGGCCACCGGGGCGGCAACCACCCGGTGAAGAATCTGACCACCGGCACCATCGAGATGACCAGCCAGAACCACAGCTACGCTGTGGACGAGGAAAGCGTACCCGGCACCGGCCTTGCCGTGACGCACAAGAACCTGCTGGACGGTACGGTGGAGGGCCTCGAAAACGCCGCCGCGCACGTCTTCTCGGTGCAGTTCCACCCCGAGAACCGCCCCGGCCCGCAAGATTCCGCCTACCTGTTCGACAAGTTCACCCGCATGATGGACGCGGCGAAGAAGGAAGGATGGCGGGAGTTTGAGCAGATGAAGGTGCAATAAAATGCTCAAACACCCGGTTTTGCGTATCCCAAGGAGGAAGGACTAAACTATGCCTAAACGTACAGATATCCACAAGATACTGGTCATCGGCTCGGGGCCCATCGTCATCGGCCAGGCCGCGGAGTTCGACTATTCGGGCACGCAGGCCTGCCTTGCGCTGAAAGAGGCGGGCTATGAGGTGGTGCTCATCAACTCCAACCCCGCCACCATCATGACCGACACCGGCATTGCAGACAAGGTGTACATGGAGCCGCTCAACCTCGAATTCGTCGCCCGCATCATCCGCAAGGAGCGGCCGGACGCCATCCTGCCCACGCTGGGCGGCCAAACGGGGCTTAACCTGGCCGTGCAGCTGGCCAAAAAGGGCATCCTGGACGAGTGCCGCTGCGAGATACTGGGCACCGGGTTCGACTCCATCTCCCGCGCCGAAGACCGCGAGCTGTTCAAAGAGCTGTGCGAGGAGATCGGTGAGCCGGCTATCGAGAGCGAGATTGCCGAAACGATCGACGAGGCGGTGCGCATCGCGAACCAGATCGGCTACCCGGTGGTGCTGCGCCCGGCCTACACGCTGGGCGGCACGGGCGGCGGCTTTGCCGTAAACGACGTGGAGACGCGCGAGGTGGCCAAAAGCGCGCTCGCGGCATCGCCCGCAAAACAGGTGCTGGTGGAAAAGAGCATCAAGGGCTTTAAAGAGATCGAGTACGAGGTGATGCGTGACGCGAACGATACGGTCATCACCATCTGCAACATGGAAAACGTGGACCCCGTGGGCATCCACACAGGCGATTCGATCGTCGTATGCCCTTCCCAAACGCTGACCAACACCGAGTGCCAGATGCTGCGCGACGCCGCGCTGCGGCTCATTCGGGCGC
Source organism: Oscillospiraceae bacterium (assembly GCA_031548875.1). Taxonomy (GTDB): domain Bacteria; phylum Bacillota; class Clostridia; order Oscillospirales; family Ruminococcaceae; genus JAAYCI01. The sequence goes on along the minus strand of JAVBQQ010000089.1, from coordinate 5,433 downwards.
TGGGCATCGAGGGCGGTTGCAATATCCAGTTCGCGCTGGACCCCTTCTCCTTCAAATACTACGTCATCGAGGTGAACCCCCGCGTCTCCCGCTCGTCGGCGCTGGCATCCAAGGCCAGCGGCTACCCCATCGCCAAGGTGAGCGCGCTCATCGCCGTGGGCTACCGGCTGGACGAGATCGAACTGGCCAACACGCCGGCCAGCTTCGAGCCGGCGCTGGACTACATCGTCACCAAGATCGCCCGCTTCCCCTTCGACAAGTTCGACAAGGCCAGCAAGGTGCTGTCCACCCAGATGAAGGCCACCGGCGAGATCATGGCCATCGGCCGCACGTTTGAAGAGAGCCTGCTCAAGGCCGTGCGCTCGCTGGAGGTGGGCGTCTCCCACATCTGGCTGCGCCGGTTCGACGAACAGTCCAGCGCCAAGCTGTGGGAGACGCTGCGCGAGCCCACCGACGAGCGGCTGTACGCCATCGCCGAGCTGTTGCGCCGCGGGGTGGACCCCATGCGCATCGCGGACGAGACGCGCATCGACGGCTTCTTTATAAACAAGATGCTGGGCATCGTGGAATTTGAAAAGACGGTGCGCGAGAACCCGGACGACCCGGCCGTGCTGCGGCAGGCCAAGCGCATGGGTTTTTCGGATGGCTTTATCGCCCACCTGTGGGGGCAGGACGAGCGGGATGTATTCCGCCTGCGCAAAGAACGGTCCCTGATGCCGGTGTACAAGATGATAGACACCTGCGCGAGCGAGTTCGAGAGTTACGTGCCCTATTTCTACTCCACCTACGAGGACGAGAACGAGAGTATCGTCACGGCCAATAAAAAGATCGTGGTGCTGGGCGCCGGGCCCATCCGCATCGGCCAGGGCGTCGAGTTCGATTACAGCACCGTGCACGCCATCTGGGCCATCCGCAAAGCGGGCTACGAGGCCATCATCATCAACAACAACCCCGAGACGGTGTCCACCGATTATTCGGTGAGCGATAAGCTCTACTTCGAGCCGCTCACCGTCGAGGACGTCATGAACATCCTCGAACTGGAACAGCCGGACGGCGTCATCGTAACCTTAGGCGGCCAGACGGCCATCAACCTGGCGGCGCGGCTGGACAGCCTGGGCGTGCCCATCATCGGGACGGACTGCGCGGCCATCGACCGCGCCGAAAACCGGGACAGCTTCGAGCGGCTGATGGAGGAACTGCAGATACCCCAGCCCAAGGGACGCGCGGTGACCACACTGGAGGACGGCATCGCCGCCGCCAACGAGATTGGCTACCCGGTGCTGGTGCGGCCCAGCTTTGTGCTGGGGGGCCGCGCCATGCAGATCGTGAATGACGAGACGGCCCTTGTGCACTACCTCACCGAGGCCACCCGCGCCAGCTTCGAAGCGCCGGTGCTGGTGGACCGGTACGTGGATGGCCGCGAGATGGAGGTGGACGCCGTGTGCGACGGCGCCGACGTGTTCATCGCCGGCATCATGGAGCATGTGGAGCGCACCGGCGTCCATTCGGGCGACTCGATGTCCGTCTACCCCACCTTCTCGGCAAGCCGGGGCGTAAAGGACACCATCGTGGAGTACACGAAGCGGCTTGGGCTCGGCGTGGGCATCAAGGGCCCTTTCAACATCCAGTTCATCGTGGACGAGCGGGACGAGGTGTACGTCATCGAGGTGAACCCCCGCTCCTCGCGCACGGTGCCGTTCATCAGCAAGGCAACGGGCGTGAACCTGGCCGCCCTGGCGGCCAACATCGCGCTGGGCAAAACGCTGAGAGAGCAGGGCATCGACTGCCCCGGCGGAGCGGGCCTGGCGCCTGATCAATCAAGATGGTACGTGAAGGCGCCGGTGTTCAGCTTCCAGAAGCTGCGCGGGGCGGACACCTACCTCTCGCCCGAGATGAAGAGCACCGGCGAGGCCATCGGGTACGACAGGTCGCTCAACCGGGCCATGTTCAAGGCGCTGAAGGCCGCCGGCCAGCGGGTGGACAACTATGGCACGGTGCTGGTCACCATCGCCGACCGCGACAAGGCCCGCGCGCTGCCGCTCATCCGCCGGTTCTACGAGCTGGGCTTCAACATCGAGGCCACGTCCGGCACGGCGGCGTACCTGAAAGAGAACGGCGTGCGCACCCGCGAACGCATGAAGCTGAGCGACGGCAGCGGGGAGATCATCGACTCCCTGCGCTCGGGGCACGTGGCCTATGTCGTCAACACGCAGAACCCCGGCAGCGAGGACCACCGCAAAGACGGTTTCCTTATCCGCCGCACCGCGGTGGAGAACAATGTCACCGTCTTCACCAGCCTGGACACCGTGGCCGTGCTGCTGGACGTGCTGGCCGAGATCACGATGGGCGTCTCCTGCATCGACGAGGCGTAAGGCGAATGTGTTCAAAACCGAAGCGGACAGAAAGAAACAAAAAACGGGTGGGTGAAAAATGCCGATCAACGCAATTTATACAGTAGAGGCAAACCGGAATATCGCGCTGGACGTGTACGAGCTGCGGCTGGCGGGCCCCACGGACGTCTTCACGGCGCCGGGCCAGTTTGTGAACGTGCACGTGGACGGGTTCTATCTGCGGCGGCCATTATCCGTGTGCGATTGGGACGGCGAGGGCCTTACCATCCTCTATAAGGTGGTGGGCCAGGGCACGGCCCGCATGGCGTTGTTTGGGGCCGGCACCCAGCTGGACCTGCTGGCCGGGCTGGGCAACGGGTACAATCTGGCGCCCAGCGCCGGAAAACGCACCCTGCTGGCGGGCGGCGGCGTGGGGGTGCCCCCGCTGTACGGCCTGGCAAAGCGGCTCATCGCGGGCGGCAACACCCCTGCCGTGGCGCTGGGCTTCCGCACGGGGGAGGACGTGTTCTACAAGGAACAGTTCGAGGCCCTGGGCTGCGGTGTGCACATCGCCACCGAGGACGGCGGCCTGGGTGCGAAGGGCTTCGTCACCGAGGTACTCAAGGACCAGGACTACGCATATTACTACGCCTGCGGGCCGCAGGCCATGCTGGCCGCCGTACATGCCGCCGGGCTTGCAAAGGGCGCGGGCGGGCAGCTCAGTTTTGAAGAGCGCATGGGCTGCGGTTTCGGGGCCTGCATGGGCTGCAGCTGCGAGACATTGACCGGCCCCAAGCGCGTGTGTGTGGAGGGGCCGGTATTCGAGGCGGAGGAGGTGCGTTTCGCATGAGTATGGATGTGGACCTGTGCGGCGTGGCGCTTAAAAACCCGATCATGCCCGCCAGCGGCACCTTTGGCTACGGCCACGAGATGGCCGAGTGGTACGACCTGAACCTCTTGGGCGGCATTGCGCTGAAGGGCACCACGCGGGACGCCCGCTTCGGCAACCCACCCCCCCGCATCGCCGAGGCGGCCAGCGGCATGCTGAATGCCATCGGCCTGCAAAACCCCGGCGTGCGCGCGGTGATACAGGATGAATTGCCCAAGTTGCGCCAGGCGTACAAGGGGGCGGTTTTGGCAAATATCAGCGGATTTTCCGTTGAAGAATATGCATATGTGGCCCAGATGCTTGATATGGCGCCCGGAGTAGACCTGCTCGAGGTCAACATCTCCTGCCCCAACGTGCAGCACGGCGGCATGGCGTTTGGCCAGAGTCCGGAAGCCGCCGCCGAGGTGACCCGCGCCGTGAAGGCCGTCGTGCAAAAACCGGTGCTGATGAAACTCTCCCCCAACGTGGGCGACATCGTGGCCATCGCCCGCGCCTGCGAGGAAGCCGGTGCCGACGGCCTCGTGCTCATCAACACGCTGCTGGGCATGCGCATAGACCCGGTGAGCGGCAGGCCCATCGTGTCCACCGGCAGCTGCGGCTTCTCCGGCCCGGCGGTGAAGCCGGTGGCACTGCGCATGGTGTTCGACGTGTGCGCCGCCGTGGGCATCCCCGTGGTGGGCGTGGGCGGCATCGCCGACGCATGGGACGTGCTGGAGTTCCTCTCTGCCGGGGCCATGGCCGTGCAGGTGGGCGCCCAGAACCTGGTGGACCCCTTCGCCTGCCCCCACATCCTGGCCGACCTCGCCACCCTGATGGAGGGCTACGGTTTTGCTGCGCTGGAGGAGATACGCGGCCGGGCCCATCGGTAAGGGGTGCTCAGTGCCTGTTCGCGCGCAACCAGAAGCTGTGCAATTTATGTATATTTTTATAGTAAATATACAAGTAGTAGCAAAACGGAGCATAGAAATAAAACGAATATACGCTAAAATAGCAAATAACATCCACACAAAGCAAAAAGGAGCCGCCATGCCAACAGATGTCATCGTCGCCTGCGATTTTCCCACAAAAGAGGATACGCTTGCCTTCCTAGACCGCTTCGAGGGCGCCGCGCGCAAGCCGTATCTCAAGGTGGGCATGGAGCTGTACTACGCCGAGGGCCCGGCCATCGTGCGCGAGATAAAAGCCCGGGGGCACCGCCTCTTCCTCGATTTAAAGCTGCACGACATCCCCAACACCGTGCGCCGCACCATGCAGGTGCTGGCAAATCTGGGCGTGGACATGACCAACCTGCACGCCGGCGGCGGCGCGGAGATGATGCGCGCCGGACTGGACGGCCTCACCGAGGGCGCGGCTGCCGCAGGTGTTCCCCAGCCAAAGCTCATCGCCGTCACCATGCTTACCAGTACCAGCGAAACGCGCATGAACGAAGAACTGCGTATTCCCGGCGCACTGCAAGATACGGTGGGCGCCTACGCCGCCCTGGCCGCCCAAAGCGGGCTGGACGGCGTGGTGTGCAGCCCGCTGGAGGCCGGCTTCGTGAAAGAGCGCTGTGGGGACGCCTTCCTCACTGTGACGCCCGGCGTGCGCTTTGCTGGCGGCGACGTGGGCGACCAGAGCCGCGTGACCACCCCGGCGGATGCCGCGTCCCTGGGCAGCGACTATATCGTGCTGGGCCGCCCGGTAACCGCCGCGGCCGACCCCGCTGCCGCTTACGCCCGCGCGCTGGAGGAGTTCCTGGGCTGAAAAGGCCGTACACAGCACATACAAACAGGAGAATCGAAAGAAAAATCAACTGTTCGTAAATCCTGTTCCGAAACGTATTTCTAAGCGTAAAAAGGACCCAATGTCAAATAATAACGTATCATCAAAAAACGAGCGACAGCGCCACTTCGCGCTGTACGCAAATACGCGCCAAACCCAAAAACGGGAGGGAAACCCCATGGAAAACACAGAAAAAGCCATTGCGAAGGACCTGCTCTCCATCGGAGCCGTCTTTCTGCGGCCCGAGGCCCCCTTCACCTGGGCCAGCGGCATCAAGTCGCCCATCTACTGCGACAACAGGCTCATCCTCTCCGCGCCCGACGTGCGCCGACGGGTGGAAGCCGCCCTCGCCGATATCGTGCGCACCCAGTACCCCGGCTGCCAGCTGCTGGCCGGCACCTCCACGGCCGGCATCCCCCACGCGGCGCTGGTGGCCGAACTGCTCGGCCTGCC
>JAVBQQ010000029.1:0-8578 GCA_031548875.1 Oscillospiraceae bacterium | reverse complement strand
ATCAGGTTGCGGTCGTCCGGGCGCAGCTTGAACACCTCGGCCATCACCTCGCCCTGCAGGGGGGTCAGCGCGGGCCAGTCCTCGTCCAGCGGTACCGTGCGCCGGTGCCAGGCGGATTTTTTCACGTCCTTGCAGCGGTTGATGGCCACCCGGATGAGCCAGGCCTTCAGGTGTTTTTCGCTTTCGAACGCCTGCTGGGCCATCAGGCGCACAAACACGTCCTGCATCACGTCCTCGGCATCTGCGCGGTTGCCCAGGTACTGCCATGCAATGCGCAGCACCATGCCGGAATACCGCTCCACCACCACAGAGATCTGCTCCTCTGTGGAGATGCACATCCGCTCACTCACCCGCTCACCCCCTCACTTTCTATACGATTGAAAGCATGCCGCACCGTGCACTGGCGGGCAAAAAAAGAGCACAAAAAATGCCAGGAATTTTTAGCGAAAGGGCATACCTGGCAGAATGCATATGGGAGGGGTGCCTATGCCACACACCCACACCGTATTTTGTGGCTATTTAGAATAATAATGAAAAAAAACAATATATAGATATAGCGCGATGGCGCGCGAAAAGAAAAAACACAAAAAATCCGATTTAAATCTGTAAAGGGGTGCCTGTTTCAATGGGCTAGGAAGGACGCATCCAGCAGGAGATCATCCTTTGGCACCTTTGCCCAGCTGAAAAGCGGCAGTAGCTGGGCCGCCGTGACCGGCTGAGGTGCCGGCAGCAGCCCGGCCAGGTGGGCGAGCACGCCCAAGAGGGGGCGCGGGTCTGGCTGGCGGGCGCGGATGGCCCCAAGGTCTAGATCCGCGTCGCGCTTGGCCAGGCGGCGGCCGTCGGGCGCCAGCAGCAGGGGCAGGTGGCAGTAGCGTGGCGGCGCAAAGCCCAGCATGCGCAAGAGCCAGATCTGCCGCGGCGTACTGGAGAGCAGGTCCCGCCCGCGCACAACCTCGGTGATGCCCATGGCGCCGTCGTCCGCCGTGGCGGCCAGCTGGTAGGCGAAGACGCCATCGCTGCGCTGCAGGATGAAATCGCCGCACTCCCGCGCGAGGTTCTGGGCATAGGGGCCCTGGCAGGCGTCCACAAAAGAGACGACCTCGTTTGGCACACGCGCGCGCAGGGCCGGCGGGCGGCCGTTCGCGGCGCGCTCGGCCTCTGTGGGGTTTTCGCGGCAGCGCCCGCCGTAGATATAGGAACCGTCGGAAGCGTGCGGCGCGTTGGCCACCCAGGCATCGGGTAATTCCGTTGGTTTTGCGGTGGCCAACCCAAGCGCCAAAGGTATCTGCTGCACCTTTGGCGCTTGCCGGGCCGCATCGCGGGGGGAGGTGGCCGCCCATTCATCGGGCGGGGCCCCCGCTCCACCGCCCGCGTGCAGCTGTGCCCGGCTACACCAGCAGGGGTACACGAGCCCCCCGGCAGCAAGTTTTGCCAGCATCTCCTTGTAAAACGGGGTGCGCGCGCTCTGGAACCAGTTCCGGCAGGGGCCCTCGGGCGTAAAGATGCTTTGTATATATCCATCCTGCGCGCCTGCGCGCTGGCCGGCCTTCATGGCAGCCGCCGATGCGGGCAGGCCCACGGCGCCGGGGCCATCGTCCCAATCCAGCCCCAGCCAATCAAGGTCGCGCAGGATGGCTTCGGTGTGGGCGGGGCTGGTGCGCAGGGTGTCGAGGTCCTCCACGCGCATGACAAGCCGTCCCCCCTGCGAGCGGGCCGACAACCAGGCAAGCAGGGCGGAAAAGACGTTGCCCAGGTGCATGCGCCCGCTGGGCGTGGGCGCAAAACGGCCAGTGACCATAGGGCATCCGCTCCTTTCAGGGGGTACTGTGCAACAAGTATAGCACAAGAGGGGCCGTTTGTACGGCGGGGTTGCATATGATATAATGTAAACGATTTTTCCTGCCCGGGCACCCAAAAGAAGAGCGCATACGGGCTTGGTAGAGAGCGAGGCGAGAAAATGGACAGACGAACGGGCTATCCGCCGGCAACGATCATCCCGCCGCGCAACGTCTATCTGCCGCTGGCCTGGCGCCCGCCGGAGGAGGAGTGGACCGCAAAAGACATCGCGTATACGGCAATCGTACCGGTCAGCTACCTGTTCACCCAGCTGCAGGAGAGCACACTGGACACCTACCACCGGGAGTGGTGCCGGGTGGACCCCAGCGCCTACCCCGGTGAGATGTTCTATATGGATGGCAATGCCTATGCGAAGGACAGCTATGTCTGGCTGCGTATGGACTATTGGGTGCACCAGCATCCCAGCCGCAAAAAGCTGGAAAAAGAATACAAAAAAGCTGAAAAAGAAAAAGAGCAATCGCACGGGAATTTTAATGCCATATTGATGAGCCTGGAAATGGATGCCATCCGCTGTTTGCTAAGCTACCCGTGGTGAGGGCCGGGGTTTGTGCGGCGGCAGGGGCTAGCGGGTGGGCGCTTCTCCTTTTTTCTTTGCAAAAGCCCCCCTGCGGTGGTATAATAAATGTCTGCCGGCCAAAACCGATTGGTGATGCCCGGCAGGCATTCTTATAACCCCAAACATTTTTGGGAAGGAGGAAAAACGCTGTGAAAAACCATGGCAAGTACACAACCGGTTACTTTTTGCCGCCCGTTTGCGAGAAACGCTGGGCGCAGAAGGACCACATCGACAAAGCCCCCATCTGGTGCAGTGTAGACCTACGCGACGGCAACCAAAGCCTTGTGGTGCCCATGAGCCTGGAACAGAAGCTGCGTTTCTTCTCCTTTCTGGTGAAGCTGGGCTTCAAGGAGATCGAGGTGGGCTTTCCCGCCGCCAGCGACACGGAGTTCGAGCTGCTGCGCGGGCTGGTGGAGGGCGGCCTCGTGCCCGACGACGTCTCCCTGCAGGTGCTTACCCAGTGCCGCGACCATATCATCGAAAAGACGTTCGAGTCCATCAAGGGCGTGAAGAACGCCATCGTGCATTTTTACAACTCCACCAGCTATGCCCAGCGCCAGCAGGTGTTCAAGATGGAGCAGGACGAGATCAAGGCCATCGCCGTGGACGCCGCAAAGCTGTGCAAAAAGCTGGCCGTGCAGCACGAGGGCAACATCCGCTTCGAGTACAGCCCCGAGAGCTTCACCGGCACCGAGCCGGAGTTTGCGCTTGAGGTGTGCAACGCCGTGCTGGACGTTTTGCAGCCCACGGCGGACGCGCCGGTCATTATCAACCTGCCCTCCACCGTGCAGATGAGCATGCCCCACGTGTATGCCGACCAGGTGGAGTACATCGGCGACAACCTCAAATTCCGCGAGAACGTCATCCTGTCCACCCACCCGCACAACGACCGCGGCACCGCCGTGGCCGACGCCGAGTTTGCCCTGTTGGCCGGCGCCCAGCGGGTGGAGGGGACCTTGTTTGGCAACGGGGAGCGCACCGGCAACGTGGACATCATCACGCTGGCCATCAACATGTTCATGCAGGGGGTGGACCCGCAGCTGGACCTGACCGACATGCCCGCCGTGGTGGACGCCTACCAGCGAGCCACCGGTATGCCGGTGTACGAGCGGATGCCCTGGTCTGGCGAGCTTGTGTTCGCGGCCTTCAGCGGCAGCCACCAGGACGCCATTGCCAAGGGTATGAACTACCGCAAGGAGAAGGGCGTGGACCTGTGGGCCGTGCCCTACCTGCCCATAGACCCCAAAGACGTGGGCCGCGAGTACGAGACGGACGTCATCCGCATCAACAGCCAGAGCGGCAAGGGTGGCATTGGCTACCTGCTGGAGGAACACTACGGCTACAACCTGCCAAAGAAGATGCGCGAGGACCTGGGGTATCTTGTGAAGGGCGTGTCCGACCGGGAGCACCGCGAGCTGAGCCCGCCCGAGATACGCGCCATCTTCGAGGAAAAATACCTAAACAAGGGCATCCCGCTGGACGTGCCGGAGGTGCACTTCATCCAGAAGGACGGCATCATGGCCGCGGCCACCATCTTGGAGAACGGCGAGAGCCAAGAGGTGATGGCCAAGGGCAACGGCCGCCTGGACGCCGTGTCCAACGCGCTGCGCAAGGCCACCGGCAAAGACTTCCAGCTCCTCACCTACGCCGAGCACGCCCTCGAGACGGGCTCGTCCAGTAAGGCCGTGGCCTACGTGGGCCTCAAATGGGCCGACGGCACCCTCACCTGGGGCGCCGGCAGCCATACGGACATCATCCTCGCTTCGGTGGCGGCGCTGGTGTCGGCGTACAACAACAAAGAAGGCTGAGTTTTTATAAGGAGAGAATGCGCATGCTTGTTACAACCACCCCCACCGTGGAGGGCTACCCCATTAAAGAGTACAAGGGTCTTGTCGTGGGCGAGGTGATCGCCGGCGTGGATTTTGTGAAGGATTTCGCCGCCGGGCTCACGAACTTTTTTGGCGGCCGCTCGGGTAGCTACGAGGGCGAGCTTGTGCAGGCGCGGGAGTCCGCCATTGCGGAGATGCAGCAGCGGGCCGCGGCCATGGGGGCCAACGCCATCGTGGGCGTGGACCTCGACTTCGAGGTGCTGGGCTCGGGCAACAACATGCTCATGGTCACGGCATCGGGCACCGCGGTGGTGCTGTAGGGTTCGGCTACATGCCGCCCCGTGTGCAAGCTTGGCGCGCGGGGCGGCATTTGTTATAGGGGCCCAAGCGCCGCTTATAAATCATGAGATGATTTTTGTGTTCATTCAGTATATAATAATATAAATATAGAATAAAAGAGGGGCATCCGGACGCGGCAGACAGCTGCGCATCAGCCGGATATCCCGGGAGGCAGCATGCAAAAACTCATCGCAATCATCCGCGGGGACGGCATCGGCCCCGAGATCGTCACCCAGGCGCTGGCGGCGCTGGAGGCCGTGGCCTTGCGCTACGGGCACGATTTCAGCTACAGCGAGCTATTGATGGGCGGCGCGGCCTTGGACGAGACGGGCGCGCCGCTGCCGCCCGAGACGCTGGAGGGTTGCCTGGCGGCCGACGGCGTGCTGCTGGGCGCCGTGGGCGGCCCCAAATGGGAGAGCCTGCCCGGGGACAAGCGCCCCGAAAAAGGACTTTTGGGCCTGCGGCAGGGCATGGGCCTGTACGCCAACCTGCGCCCGGCGCGGCTTGTGCCGGCGCTGCGGGCGGCCTGCCCCCTGCGGCCGGACATCGCCGATGCCGGCATCGATTTCCTCGTGGTGCGCGAATTAATCGGCGGGGTATATTTTGGCGAGCACACCACCGAGACGAAGAACGGCGAACGGGTGGCCACCGACGTGATGCCCTACACCGAGGGTGAGATCCGGCGCATCCTGCACACCGCCTTCAAGGCGGCGCAGGGCCGCCGCGGGCATGTTACCAGCGTGGACAAGGCAAACGTGCTGGATACAAGCCGCCTGTGGCGCGCCGTGGCGGAGGAGGTGGCCGCCGGATACCCGGACGTGGCGCTTGCCCACATGTTGGTGGACAACGCCGCCATGCAGATCGTGCGGGCGCCGGCCCAGTTCGACGTGTTGGTGACGGAAAACATGTTTGGCGACATCCTCTCGGACGAGGCCAGCATGGTCACCGGGTCCATCGGCATGATCCCCTCGGCCAGCCTGGGCGAAGGCAGCCGCGGCCTGTACGAGCCTATCCACGGCTCCGCACCCGATATTGCCGGCCAGGACAAAGCCAACCCTTTGGGCACTATCCTGTCGTCGGCCATGCTGCTGCGCTACTCGCTGGGCATGCCGGCCGAGGCCGATACGCTGGAGAGGGCCGTGGACGCCGCCCTTGCCGAGGGCCTGCGCACCGCGGACATCGCAACCGGCGCCGCCGGCGAGAAGCCGGTGGGCTGCCGCGCCATGGGCGCGCGCATCGCGGCGTTGGCGGGCGAGGTGTAGGCGGGGCCGCCGCGCCCGCACACAGAGGGCGTCCCGGATGATGTTCGTTGTTTTGGCCATATGATTCAATTTAAACGGGTATACGCGACCTTTTGGGCGCATCTGTTCCAAACCGGGCCCCGCCCGGCAATATCCCCCCCACAGAAGGAGGAAGCCCCACATGACAAACTTTACCTTCTATACGCCCACCAAGGTGGTCTTTGGACGCGATGCCGAGAACGAGGTGGGCGCCCTTGTGCAGGAACAGAACGCCAAAAAGGTGATGATCGTGTCCGGCGGGCAGAGCGCCAAGGCCTCCGGCCTGCTGGACCGGGTGGCTGCTTCGCTGGATGCCGCGGGCATCGCCCACGTTTCATTAGAGGGCGTGGCGCCCAACCCCAAGCTCTCGCTGGTGCGCGAGGGTATCCGCCGTTGCAGGGAAGAGGGGGTGGACTTCCTGCTGGCCGTGGGCGGCGGCAGCGCCATCGACACAGCCAAGGCCATCGGCTACGGCGTGGTGTGCGAAGCCGACGTGTGGGACCTGTTTGAGAAGAAGGCCCAACCTACCGGTTGCCTGGCGCTTGGCACGGTGCTCACCATCGCGGCGGCCGGCAGCGAGATGAGTAATTCGGCCGTCATCTCCAACGCGGAAGAGGGCACCAAAAAAGCCCTGAACAACGACATGGCCCGCCCGCGTTTCGCCGTGATGAACCCCGAGCTTACCCTCACGCTGCCGCCCTACCAGACGGCCGTGGGCTGCGCGGACATCATTATGCACACGCTGGAGCGCTACTTCACGCCCGAAAAACCCATGTACGTCACCCTGCAGATGGCCGAGGGCGTGCTGCGCGCCGCCCGGCACGCGGGCTTTATCCTCGCGCGCGAGCCGCAGAACTACGACGCGCGCGCCGACCTGATGTGGGCGGGGGCGCTCTCGCACAACGGGCTCACCGGCGCGGGCGGCGGCCACGGGGATTGGGCCAGCCACCAGCTGGCACACGAGCTGAGCGCAAAGTATGACCTGGCCCATGGCGCGGCGCTGACGGCGGTGTGGGGCTCGTGGGCGCGCTATGTGTTGGACGCGAACCCCAAACGCTTTGCAAGGCTTGCCGCCAAGGTGCTGGATATCGAGCCCGCCGAGTATGACGAACGGGAGTTGGGCCTGCTGGGCATCGAAGAGATGGAGGAATTCTTCTGGGCGCTGGAGCTGCCCACCTCGCTGGCCGAGGCCGGCATCCGCCCCGGCGACGAAGAACTGGCCGAGCTTGCCACCCGCTGCACCTATTACGGCGCGCGCACCATTGGCGCCCTGCAGGTTCTGGGGCGCGAAGACATCCTTAAAATATACGAAAATGCGCGCTGAAAAAGAAAGCGGAAAGAAAAATTAGAAAAATTGTTCTCGTCGAGCGTTTCCGACAAAAAAAGGGAAATCGGTGTGCTATGATGACGGTACGGAAAGCGGGAAGCAGTGCCGGCTCCCCGCCGTCCGGTTCCATTTTTCCAATCTCTCCTCCCCCAGAGGTGCTGGTGTTTGTTCTGTGCCGGACAATCCCAGCATGATTTCCTCTTTCCCTTCCTCTTTACACAAATGGCGCCTGCTGCAACAGGCGTCATTTGTGTTTTGTATTGGCTTTTGCCGCGCAAAACGATTGTTTACATTCGGGCGGGTGTTTGGTATAATACGCTCATTCATTCGCGCCGGGTCATTCTGCCGGCATTGTTTGTGGTTTGGGGGCGCGGCATGCCGTGTTTCCACAAGCAAGAGGGGGGTACGAGTACAATGTCCAAGACCAGAACCAGAACGCAGTTCCTCACACAGTTTGCCATCCTGCTGGCCATCCTGGCCATCTTCTGCTTCACGCCGCTGGGCTCCATCCCCATCGGCCCCATCGTAGCCACACTTGCCATGATCCCGGTCATCATCGCGGGCATGATGATGGGTATTGGCGCGGGCGCCGCCATGGGCGCGTTTGCCGGCTTGTTTTCCTTTATCGTCATGTCCTTCCTCACGCCCAACCCCATCACGGCGTTCATCTTCACGCCGCTCTACCCACCGGGCAACGGCTGGAGCCTGGTCATCTGCTTTGTGCCGCGCATCCTGGTGGGCGTGGTGGCGGCCGCCGCCTGCAAGGGTTTCACGAAGAAGTTCCCCAAAAGCGACCTGCTGCGCTTCGGCGTGTCCGGCATGCTGGGCAGCCTCACCAACACCGTGCTGGTGCTGGGCGGCGTGTGGCTCTTCTTTGGCGATGCTTACGCCGACGTGATTGGCGCGGCCATCACCTACATCATATCCATCACCGTGCTCACAAACGGTATCCCCGAGGCCATCGTCTCCTTCCTCGTGGGCTACGCCGTCTGCAAACCGCTCAGCCGGGTGCTGGGCCGCTCGGGCGGAACAGGCAGCTAACTGCCTGACCATCGAGATTTTTGCGCCGAATACGGCGCGGTGTGCCTGTCCGCGGGCCTGCTCCGATTTCGCCACAGGCGGGACGGCGGCGGGGCCTGCGGGTTTTTTGTTTGCAACTACTTTTGAGAAAAGTGTTGACAAACCCTACCCGGATAGGTATAATCATAAATTGTCGCGGCTGTCACGGGAAGCCCCGTGCAAACGCGGCCTGGACCTTGAAAATTAAACAATATCAGAGGAACAAAGAAGGACCCTTAGAGTCCCTGCAGAAATGCAGGGAGAAGGCATTGGGGGACTTTGGAGGGGAGCTGTTTTGCGTTGTATTTCTTTTCGAAGGGATGGACGTGTG
>JAVBQQ010000021.1:0-20958 GCA_031548875.1 Oscillospiraceae bacterium | reverse complement strand
TTTCAAACAACTGCAACCCCGGGGGCTGTTCCATTTAATGCCCACGGGCCCGGTGCTTATTGTTTGCCATATTCTTTTTACAAAAAAACCTTGTACGCAAGATCCGCCTCGGTCCATCCGTCCAGCACCTGCGCCATATCGGCGGCCACGGCCTTGGCGGCTGGCAGGTCCTGCAGGCGGTAATTGCCGCACTCGGCGGCCGATTCCCCCGGTATCCGCCCCTCAAAATCGCGCATAAACGCCATCGATTGCTGCACCAGGCGTATCGCATCCACATGGGGCAGCCCTTTTGTAATCAGGTAGCAACCGGTCAGGCAGCCCATTGGCCCCACGTACACAACGGCGTCCTTCCACTCGCTGTTGCGGGCAAAGGTGGCAAACAGGTGCTCCAGCGTGTGGGCGGCCGCGGGTGAAAGCGCCTCTTCGGCATTGGGCGTCTTCATGCGCACGTCATAGGTGATGATATCCCCAAAATCCACCCGCGAGATATACATACCCTTTTGCAGTTTCGTGTGGTCTACCGTAAAGCTGGCAATGCGCTCCATCTATCTATACCTCCGCATCTTTAGAAGTCTTAAAAGCCATTGTCTCCAGTATACACCTGCGTGCGCCCGGCTGCAAAGAGGCAATTCTGCACAGCGCTTTTCGCAGAACGCACGAAGACCCGCAAAAGCGCTGCTTTCGCGGGTCTTCGTGCAAAATCCCCTGTGCATGGATGAACGGAAGAGTGTCGTTTGTTAAGGGCCTTACCGCTTCAAGATGAAAACCGACGGTATGTCGGGCAATATTCAGGGCGAGGCATGGGCCGCCGCCCTGTCTGTTCAGATCGCCTGCATCACACTGAACTCACGCAGGGCGGCAACGCTTTCGTGCAACGCATGTGCGTTGTCCAGCTTGCGTGCCACCACGGCATTATGGCGGCACACTACCTGGCGCATCAACTCCGGGTTCACGTACATCATGTAATCGCCGTCGGGGTTCAGGCAGCGACCGTTGCGCTCCAGCAGCACAAGCTTTCTGGCGCTGGCCGCTATCTTGTCGTCCGTGCCCAGCAGGGCGGCCAGCGCGTCGATATCCATCCCCTCGGGGATGCGCAGGTCCAGGCCCAAATGCCCGCCAAACAGCCGGTAGTGGCAGTCCACTTCGTCGCGCGAGAGAAAGCCCATGCGGGCCGAAAGCTCGGCCGCCATGCACATGCCCACGGCGCTGGCGGTACCCCGCCCGATGGTGCCGCCGGACAACAGCTGCAGCGCGCCGGCAAAGGGTTCGCCATAAGCAAGCGCCTGCACAAATCCTTGCTCAGTGGGGTCTTTCTTGTTCACATCCAGGCGCGAGACCACAATGTGGAACGCAAGGCCGGACAACGCCACCAGATCCAGATTGTATACGCTTGCCTGCTCCAGCACCTCTACAAAGTAGGGCAGCAGCGATGCGTCGTTCACAAAAGCGTTGCGCATGCCTTCGGCAATGGCCTCTTTGCGGTCGGCCAGATTTTCGCTCTGTAAAAAGCGCGTATCAGCAAAGAGGAACATCGGCGCATACATAGAGCCGTACAGGTTGCGCCCCCGTTTGCCGTACACCGCCCTGCGGTTCGAAAGGCAGGCCGAGGTGACTGCGGCGAAGGTAGCCGGCATCTCCGCGTAGCGCACGCCGCCCATCAGCAGCGAAGCCGCCAGCCCCGCCACCGCCAGCAGCGCCGGGCCGCCAAACCCGATAAGAATGGACTCCCGGGTGATCCCCTTCCGCTGCAAGTCGCCACACAACGCCTGCAGCGTATCGAAATTGCGGTCCGCTTCACCGTCGGCGATCGTGACGACCTCGCACGCGATTCCTTGGGCCGCGAACAGAAGATGCATCTCGGCGCCATGCCTTGCATCCAAGGTATCATTCGTCACCAGGTACAACCGGTCAAACGTCTCGGTCAACAGCAGGTCGGGCAGGTTTGCAAGTATATCGTTGCCAAAGTGGCAGGTGGGGTCAGGCGAGAGGTTTGTTTTAAAGCTGAGCATCTTGCCGGGGGTGAAGCGGATGCCTGCGTTCACGTCCAGCACGTAGCTGTGGGCATTGGCCAGTTTCACTTTTGCGTACATTTCCTATCCCTCCAATATGCTCTTGTGGGGCGGTGGCTTTCTTAGACAATCATTTTTCGTAATCATCTTTATCCTATTTCAAATTATACTAAATATAAATAGTATAGTCAATTAGCAGATTGCACAACCTTTTGCTTTATTTCTACGCAGAATGCAAAAAAGCCCCCAGCCATTCCAGCTGGGGGGCTTTTCTTCCCGTATCACACCAGGTTGATCTCCTGTATCAGTTTCACATGTTCATCGTCGCGCGCCAGCGCTTTCAGCACGGGATGGAAATCCTGGTTGGTAAAAAACCCGTACAGTACTTCTTTGTATTCGGCCAGTTCGCCGATGGACGCAAGCTTGCGGGCCAGTTCGGGGTACGCTTCTGCGGGCACCAGTTCTCCTTCCTTCAGGAAATAGCAATCGGCCACGAACAGGCGCTTATTCTTCTCGTCAATGGCAATCAGGTCGATCATACTGCTGTTGTCGCCATTCCAGTGGGAGCCGGTCTTGTCGGGCGAAAAATCCAGCTTCCCCTCGCGGCAGAGCGAGAGCAATATCTCGGTGCTTATTTTTATATACGCGGGGTGCACCAGGCTCTCGATGTAATTGTCTTCCAAGATCTTGCGCACATAAGTGGAGTTCCCCTCTTCCAGTTCCACCCGGTAGGGGCTGATGAACTTGAACCAGAAGTCGGCGAAATGATCCGAGATGGCATACATGCCCTTGCGACTCTTCTCAGGCGACGCCTCGGTAACAGGAATGCGGCGTTCGATAAGGTTCAGCTTGATGAGCAGGCTGAGGTACGGCCCAAGCGAGTTCGTCTTCAGGCGCAGCGCCTTTGCAATGTCCAGCAGCTTGTTGTTGCCCTCGGCAATCACATTCAGGATGGAAAAATAGGTGGCCGGCTCACGCACCTCTTTTTCCAACATCTGCAGCGGATATTCGTAGTGATAGCCGGACCTCTTCATCACGTTCTGCTCGATGTCATCCATGATGCGGAACCCGTGGCCGAACATGTCCAAGTACTTGGGCACGCCGCCCGTGAAGGTGTACAGCTCCACGTGCTGCGAAAAATTCAGCGAAGGGTGATGCTGCCGCAGCTCCAAAAAATAGAACGCGCGCAAACTCAGGCTTTTCACCCGGCCATCCTTGAACAGACCGTCCTTTGCAAAGTAGTATTGCACTGTCGTGGTCATGATGGGGCCGGCGGTGATGAGCAGGATGTTCTTGTCGCTCATGTACGAATCCCAGCAGCGGCGCAGGATGCTGAAAAAATCGTTGTTTGCTTCTATCAAAAACTGCACGTCGTCGATGATGACCAGCTTTTTCTCCTCGGGCTTATATTCAGCCAGCGCACGGAAGATGCTCTCCCAATCTTCCAGCTCTCTGCCCTCCAGGTATTCTTCGCCCGTATAGTGGGCCAGGCTGTTGGCAAACCGGCGCATGCACTGGCTCTCGATCTCAATGAGGGCGGAGAACCGAAACACCTTTTTCCCCGCCACAAACTGGTTCAGCAGCGCAGTTTGGCCAAAGCCCTGCCTGCCCAGTAGCGCAACATAACTGCTCTTGCGCGCATACTCGGTCTCCAGCATCTCCAGTTCTTTTTCTCTGCCAATAAATTCCAAATGCGCCCACCCATTCCTCTGCCAGCGGTGTACGCCCCTTGCGTAAAGCCACCACACTATACAGTTTATCAATTTATGATTATACCAAAATTTCCGCGCCCTTTCAACCGTTAGCGTAAAAAAGATACGCACGAATAGTCTGTGCGTATCCTCAATAATAACGATTCGTATCCTTCAGCGCAAAAATCGGCGAACTGTCTCGCACAAGCGCTCCACTTCGATGGGCTTTGTCACATGGTCGTCCATGCCGGCTTCCCGGCTCTTTTCCATATCCCCGCTCATGGCGTGCGCTGTCATGGCTACGATGGGGATCTCCCGGAACCGCTCCATGCCGCGTATCTCCCGCGTGGCCGCCAGGCCGTCCAGCACCGGCATCTGGATATCCATCAACACCAGGCCGTAATCTCCCTCCAGCAACATATCGATAGCCTGCCTGCCATCGTCGGCGATATCCACCACATACCCTTCCATCTCCAGCAGCTCCCGGGCGATCATCTGGTTGATCTGGTTGTCCTCCACCAGCAGGATGGGCTTGCACACCCCATCGGGCCCTGTTTCATCCTCCTGGCCGGTTTCCTCCTGCGGCACGTCCGCCTCTTCCAACACAACGAACTCTGCCGTGGCAAAGAATACCGAACCCGTGTCGGGCGTACTTGTGCACCAGATATCCCCGTTCATCATACCCAAAAGATTCTTGCAGATGGCCAGCCCTAGCCCGGTACCTCCATATCTGCGCGTGGTGGACGTATCCGCCTGGGTAAACGGCCTGAACAGTCTCTCCACCTGTTCAGGCGTCATGCCAATGCCCGTGTCGCGCACGCAAAATTGCAGGATGATCTTCTTCCCTACGCGCAAGATCTCTCCCACAGAAAGCGTGACGCTGCCCTGTTGCGTGAACTTGACGGCATTGGAAACCAGATTAAGCAGTACCTGTGTAAGGCGCAAGGGGTCGCCCTGCAAACAGGCGGGCAGGCCCTCGTCCACATGCGCCCTGAAATCAAGTCCCTTCTCGTGCGCGCTTTGCGCGCACATTGTCTCCATCTGCCCAAACACCTCTCCCAGTGAGAAGGGAATGCTCTCCATCTGCAACTTGCCCGCTTCAATCTTGGAAAAATCCAGGATATCGTTCAGGATGCCCAGCAGTGTTTTGGCCGCCTGCTCTGCTTTTGCAATATAGTCTGCCTGTTTGGGGGCCAGGGCCGAGTGGTCGGCCTGGGCCAGGTGCAGCATGCCCAGCACGGCGTTCATTGGTGTGCGTATCTCGTGGCTCATGTTGGCCAAAAATTCGCTTTTGGAGCGCGCGTTCGCCTCGGCAATGTCACGTGCTTTGCGCAGCTCGTCCGCGCTTTTATTTATGGCCCGCATCATCCGCTTGTACTCGCGCAGGTCGCGTGTGTAGCTGGTCACGATGTACTTTTCTCCTCGTTTCACCCGCACCAGCGTGATCTCGGTGGGGATCGGCTCGCCGTCCAGCCGCTTGTGCATCCATTCCAGTACCATATATCCTTTTTGGAACGCTTCCCGAACACACCGGCGCACCTTCACGGTCGAACGTTGCCCATCCGGCTGGAATTCGGGCGAAAGTTCGTGAAAACGTTCCAGATATTCCTCTTTACTGGAAAGGCCAAACAATGCCACAGCTTCCTTGTTACAGTCGATATTGCGGCAATTTTCATTCCACAAATTGCAGCACAACGGCGTTGCATCCAGCATGATACGGGTGCGCTCGACAGCCTCGTTCATCGCGTCTACATAGCTTTGGAATGCCTGGCTGTCGCTGCTGTTCTGGGTGCTCCCCATGATACGGGTCTTGCCCGGCACACCGGGAAACGCAATGCCACAACTGCGCATCCAAAGCCATTCTTGTGCATCCTGCCGCCAGACGCGGTACTCTATAGACACCGGACGGCCCCGGTGCTCCATTAACTCGTGCATCGTCTTGCGCAGCTGTTCTCTGTCATCCTCGTGGCAGAAGTGCAACCCTTCAGATGCCTGCATGATGTGCTCCTGCTCCGGCAGGCCGAATATCGCGCTGTGCCGGGCATCCAGGCGGACAGTGGTCATTCCGTTCGCAACCACGATCTCCCACAATCCAATATTGGCACATTTAATAACTGTCTCCAGGGTCTGCTTGCAATCGAATGGATCGGCGTTCTGAGGCACCATTTAGTTCTTTGCTCCTTTTTTGGGTTGGGCGGTATAACGTATACCACCGATGACCAAACAAACGGACGGTTATATTCTACCATATCAGTAGGAATATTCCAATATTGAATAGTTGCTGCCCTTCGGATCCTTCTGCTCCAGAGGAAACCCGCCTATCTTCTCCCGTCCAATGCGGAGTCTCGCTATCGCACATGCAATAGATAATATCATTGAATCGTAAAATAGTTGCCTTTGGGCTCAAATTTATAATAGGACACATCTGATTGAGTGCAGATATATTGCGCCGCCACATCAAGATAGGAGAGATGCCGCTTGACGAATATCGGCCTGTGTTTTTTCATCTGGGGCATGCCCGGGGCACCCTTTCACTCCCAATAACGGATGAGCGCCGGTCAATAAGCCAACAAAACGAAAGGCCGTGCAGCACAAATGCTGCACGGCCTTTCGTATCGTTCCACTTTTTGACTTACTGTCCGGCCGCCCCATACCCGTTCGGGTTTTGCAGTTGCCACCGCCAGGAATCTTCGCACATGCGCGCGATGTCATACTTGGCGCGCCAACCCAGCAGATGGTGGATGCGCCCGGGATCCGCCCACAATTCGGCCACGTCCCCCGCGCGCCGCGGGCCTACCACATAGGGAATGGCCCTGCTGCTGGCGGCTTCAAAGGCGCGCACCACCTGAAGCACGCTGGTGCCCCTGCCGGTGCCCAGGTTGCACACCAGTCTCCCCCGGTTGGCGGCCATCCAGTCCAGCACAGCCACATGCCCCTTTGCCAGGTCCACCACATGGATGTAGTCGCGCACACAGGTCCCGTCGGTGGTGGGCCAGTCGTCTCCGAACACCGTCAACTGCGGCAGCCGCCCAACGGCCACCTGGGTGATAAAGGGCATCAAATTGTTTGGGATGCCGTTCGGGTCCTCGCCAATGCGGCCGCTCTCGTGCGCACCAATGGGATTGAAATACCGCAGCAGCGCCACGCCCAGCGAAGGGTCGGCCGCGCTGCAATCAGTCAGGATACGCTCGGCGAAAAGCTTGGTCGCGCCGTAGGGGTTCGCCGCCGACGTGGGGAATTCCTCCTGCACAGGCACCTGCTGGGGCGCGCCATACACGGTGGCCGACGAAGAATAGACGATGCTCTTCACGCCGTGGCGGCGCATCGCATCCAGCAGCACCAGCGTGCAGGTGAGGTTGTTTCTGTAGTATTCGAGCGGTTTTTGCACGCTCTCGCCCACGGCCTTGAGCGCCGCAAAATGGATAACTGCTCCAATGCCCGGATTCTGTGCGAAGACGGCTTCGGTCTCCGCTTCGCAGCAAAGATCCGCCTTGCAGAACACAAGCGGCCTGCCCGTGATCTCCTGTACACGACGCAGGGACTCTTCGCTCGAATTGGACAGGTCGTCCGCCACCACCACCTCGTGGCCGGCCTGCAGCAGCTCCACACAGGTGTGGCTGCCGATGTATCCCGCTCCGCCGGTAACCAGTACTTTCATGCGCATGCCCCTCCCCCGGTGCGGGCAGACACTCGCGCACCGTTTCCTTTCCTATTGTACCGGCCGTTTCCAGAATGTCAAACTGCCGGTACGTTAAAAAAAGGGAAATGCCGATGGCACAACACGCAACAGCTCACAGCGCCGTCCCTTTGGCGGGCACAAAAAACGCGTCCATGTCCACTTCTTCCAGCTGTAGCAGCTTCACCTTTGCGCCAATGCCCCCGGCATAGCCCGTCAGGCTACCGCCTGTTCCCACAACGCGGTGGCAGGGTATCAGGATGGAGATGGGGTTGTGCCCAACGGCGCCCCCCACCGCCTGGGCAGACATTGTCTCCCTGCCCTGTTGTTTCGCCATCTCCTTCGCGATATCGCCGTAGGTGGCCACCTCTCCGTATGGGATTGCGCAGAGGATGTCCCACACCGCCCGGCGAAACGCGCTTCCCCTTGGCGCCAGGGGAAGCGTCATGGGGGGCTTCTCCTCCCGGAAATAGCTGTCCAGCCAAGCGGCGACGGCATCGAACACTGCCAGCTCGCTCTGCCGCGCCACGTCGTCCAGCGTCGCCCCGAAATACTTCTGGTTTTCCATCCACAACCCGGTGATGTTCTCGCCGTCGCTCGCCAGCGTCAATCTACCTACGGGCGACGCATATTCCATTGTATACTGTGTCTTTTCCATAGCAAAAAACATCCTTTCCTGTTCGCTGCCGTGGCGGTATAGTCCTATAGAGAATTCCACAACTGGATGGTGGCGTAGGAGCGCCAAGGCCGCCACCGCTCTGCCAGTTCCAGCCGCTCTTTCGGCGTGCGGTCACCCAGCGCCTTTTTCACACCATAATCCGTGTGCGGGAAGGCATCCGGCCATCCCAGTGCCCGCATGGCGATATACTGCACCGTCCATTCTCCAAAGCCGGGCAGGCCCAGCAGCTTTTTCATCTGCAAGCCGGGGTCCGCACTGCGGGAGAGTTCCACCTCCCCGCCCACAAGCGCCGCCGCCAGTGCGCCTATGCAACGCGCCCGCGTGCCTGTTATACCAAGACCCCTCCCCAAAAGCTCGTCGGCGTCACACAGCTGCACCGGTGCGGGGAAGGTGTGCGTCAAGCCTGCAATAGGCGTCTCTATTTCTGTGCCGTAGGCCGCGGCTACCCGCGCCGCCAGCGTGCGCGCTGCTTTCACGGTCACCTGCTGGCCCAACACGGCGCGCACCGACATCTCAAACGCATCAAAACAGCCCGGCAGCCGCATTCCGCACACGCACAGACCATCCTGCAGTTCATTCATGGCCGCAAGCCGGTTGAAAACCTCTTCCGGGCCGCATTGCAGGTCAAACAGATGCTTCACCCGTGCAAGCGTCTTCGGCAGCACCGGTAAAAGTGTCGATGAGACCGTGACGGCGAGCGCGTTCTTCTTTTCCGCATGCCGCACCGATATCCAGCCACGGTAGCTCACCCCACCCTGATGCAGGGCCGCCGTGCGGTAGTATGCGCCGTCCGCCACCGCCTCCACGCCAGGGATTGCCCTTCCCGCCAAAAAGGTAAGGATGGCGTCCCACCGGTAGGGCGGGCGATAGCCCAGAAACAGCGTGATGCTGTCCCGCCCGTCTGCATGAATATCCTTCACCTGTTTGCGCAGGGAGGACGGCGACAGATGGTAATGCTGACGGAACAGGGCGTTGAACCGCCGCACACTTCCAAACCCGGCCGCAAATGCCACATCGGTTACCGGGAGAAGGGTGTCAGTCAGCAGGCTCTTGGCCAGCAACAGCCGGTATGTTTGCAGGTACCGCACCGGTGAAACACCATACTCCGACGCAAAAACGCGGCGCAGGTGCCTGTCCGTCACATCCAGTTCACACGCCAGCTCCGTAAGGCTGCTCTCGCACAGACCATCCTCCTCAATGAGCAGGGCGGCTTTTTGCGAGAGACGTCCTGCGGCGTCCACGGGCGCAAATCCTGGGGCAAGCTCCGGCCGGCATTTCAGGCAGGGACGGTACCCGGCCGCTTCGGCCGCCGCCGCGCCGTGGTAGAAGGTACAGTTTTCTTCTTTGGGCATCTTTACGCGGCAAACGGGCCGGCAATAGATGCCGGTGGACGAAACGCCGACGAAGACCCGCCCGTCAAAACGGGCGTCGTGCGCCTTGAACGCCGGGTAATATATTTTCGCATCCGGCGTGGGGGACGGCTTCGGATTCTGCATGGCGACACCTTTCGCATGTTTTGGAGCAGACAGATGGCCCTGCGTATAGTATAGCACTTTTCTCCCAATAAGTTCGCCGTTTTCGGACATTGTATTTTTCAAGCAAAGGCACTGCGCACTTCAAGTTCCTTAGGCCGGCGAAGGGGATATTGGGGCGGCGACATACGCACATCGGTTTTTCTCGTCGCCATACCCCGGTTGTACTCGGGCTCGTGCGCTGCTCGCTTCAAGTCCCTCAGGCACACAAAAAGCCACTGTATCGTTGATACAGTGGCTTTTTGGTGCCGGCGAAGGGACTTGAACCCCCACGTGGTTGCCCACAAAAGATTTTGAGTCTTCCTCGTCTGCCATTCCGACACGCCGGCGCGGCAAAACCGCAACACAATATAGTATAGTACAGCTTGGCCGCCCACGCAAGCAGAAATTGCACAGGCGGCCGGGTTTTGTTTCAGTATGCCAACACCAGCTTCTTTTGCGGGTTCGTGTAACAGGTGGCGGTTTTCAGCATAAACATGCGGTTCAGAGAGACGGACACGCTCTTCTGCCCCCCATACTCAAACACCACCTTGAACACATATCCCCACACGGCGCCAATCGCCTTTTTTACAAAATCCTCCAGCTGGGCATCCTCGCTGCCGGTGATCTCCTGTAGTTCAGACGCATAGTTGCACAAAAAACTTTTCACCGGCGGGATGCCAAACAGGTCGTTGCAGAAAATGATATGGCCAAGCAGATCCCTGTCCTGCAACGCCTGCAGGCACAGCTTCCAATAGGCAGCGTAGGCGGCGTCCATCTGGAACTCCTTGAAATGCGGGTAGCGCTGTGGGAAGCCCTCCCCCACACTCTGCACAATCTCATCCACCGTGATGATCAACGCGCCTGCTCCTTTCGGTGGGCGGCTGGTTCGCCTTTCACACCACAGAATTTCAGTTATGTACTAATTATACATAAAGGGCGCGCAGTGTCAATCTTTTTAAGCCAGCGGGCATTGGGCTTCTATGCCGGCCAGCCGCCGGCCCATGGCCACCCCCATGGCCGACGCCATCATCAAACCGCGGGTCCAGCCGCTGGAATCGCCCAGACAGTGCAGGCCGGCAATGCTCGTGTTCAGCTCCGCGTCCATTTTTACCTTGTTGCTGTAGAACTTAAGCTCCGGCGAATAGAGCAGCGTCTCGGTGCCGGCAAAGCCGGGCACCACATAGTCCACTGCGGCAATAAACTGGATGATATTGGTCATCGAACGGTAGGGCATTGCGGAAGTGATGTCCCCGGCCACGGCGTCGGGTAGTGTGGGGCGCACATTGGCATTGGCCAGTTCCTCCTGCCAGGTGCGCTTGCCGTCCAGAATATCGCCGTAGCGCTGCACCAGGATGTGCCCGTCGCCCAGCATGTTGGTCAGCTCGCCGATGCGCTGTGCGTAGGCGATGGGGTGGTTGAACGGGTAGCTGAAATTGTGCGAGCAGAGGATAGCGAGGTTCGTATTGTCCGACTTTTTCTCCTTGAACGAGTGGCCGTTCACCACCGCCAGATCATTGTCGTAGTTCTCCTGGCTCACAAAACCACCGGGGTTCTGGCAGAAGGTGCGCACCTTGTTCTTGAAGGGCTTGGGGTAGCCGACGAGCTTGGACTCGTACAACACATTGTTGACCTCTTCCATGATCTCGTTGCGCACCTCCACACGCACGCCGATATCCACAGTGCCCGGCTGGTGGGCGATGCCGTGCTCGGCACACAGGCGCTCCAGCCAGTCGGCGCCGCGGCGCCCTGTGGCAATCACTGTCTGCGCGGCACGGATCTCGGTCACCGGGCCCTTCCCATCCGACGGCGCCACCAGCACCCCCAGGCAGGCTTCCTCCTGCAAAAGCAGGTTCACGCACTCGCAGCCAAACAGCATCTCCACGCCATTCACATCCAGATACTCTTCAATATCCAGATACAGCTGGCGCGCCTTTTCGGTGCCCAGGTGGCGGATGGGGCAATCCACCAGCTTCAGCCCCGCCTGGATGGCCCGCCGGCGTATCTCCTTTGTCTTTTCTGGGTCGCCAAGCCCCTCCACCTGGGTGCTGGCACCAAACTCCAGGTAGATGCCGTCGGTGTAGTCGATGAGCGCCTGAGCCTTCTCCTCGCCCATCAGGGCAGGCAGGTCCCCGCCCACCTCGCTGCTCAGCGAAAGTTTGCCGTCCGAGAAAGCGCCCGCGCCCGAAAAACCGGTGGTGATATGGCAGCCGGGCTTGCAGTTCACACAGCGGTGAACCTCATGCTTTGGGCAGGCGCGTTCCTCCAGCGGGCGGCCCTTTTCCACCATCACGATGCGCGGCGCGCTTTGCCCGGCCTCCCCGCTCTTGCGGATGGCCTCGATGGCAGTGAAGATACCAGCGGGCCCTGCGCCCACGATCACGACATCACATGTCATGTTGTTTCCAACGCCTTTCTGTTGGGGTTTGCCGCCGTCCGGGCGGCGTAGACAGACCCATCTGGGCGCCCACATATACACAGTATATCACAAATCCGCCCCCGGATGGGAGAAGCCGCATGCGGCAGTCTTTTTCCTTCCCACCGCAAGAACGAAACCCGAACCCGTATATCCCCGCGATCAAGCTCCCTCTATTCAAAAAAGTTCCCCTGCCGGATATACCAACAGGAGAACCCTTGCTATAAACTGTATGTTCGGGCCGTGGCTGCGCGTCCGCTCAGAACGCTGTCCAGCCGCCGTCCACCGTGAGCGTCGTCCCGTTCACAAAGCTGGACTCGTCGCTTGCCAAAAACAGCGCGGCATGGGCCACCTCGTCGGCTGCCCCCATGCGGGGCATGGTTACTGTCCCAATGCCGGTGCGCTCCATGCCAAACTGGCTGGGAGAGCGCAGCCCCTTGCCGATGTTCGTGTCCACGCCGCCGGGGCAGATGGCATTGCAGCGGATGTTCTTGGTGGCGTACATAAAGCCGATGTTGCGCGTGAGGCCCACCACCGCGAACTTGGATGCCGTATAGGCCATGCCGGCGCGTGCGCCGTTCAACCCGCCCACCGACGCAACGTTGATGACCTTGCCGCCCCCCTGCAGGGTCATCACGTTCACGGCGCGGCGGCAGGCATAGAACACGCCCGTCAGGTTGACACCCATGACGTGGTGAAACAGCTCATCGCTCAGTTCGCTCACCGGCATCATGTCGTCCATCACACCCGCATTGTTCACCAGTATGTCCAGCCGGCCGAACGTATCCACAGCCGTGTCGATCATGCGCTCCACCTGGTCTCGTTGGGAGACATCAGCCTCGCAGAAGATCACCTCGCCCGGCACGTCGCCCATGTTCTCGATCAGCTCGTTCACACCTTTGGGGTTGATGTCGGCCGCCACGACCTTGGCGCCCTCCTGTGCGAACAGCTTTGCCATAGCGTAGCCCATGCCGGAGCCAGCACCCGTGATGACTGCCACTTGATTTTCCAGTCTCAACATTTTTATGCACCTCAACTTTTCTTAATTCTTGTCTTGTGTGGATTTGTATTTTCCAGCGCGTTGCCAGTTTCTGTTTTCAGCGTAACCCCGTTTGTTCGTTTTGTCAATTATGGATAATATTTTAACGCGTTAATTGTTTATCATGATAGTTTTTTCACAACCCAAATTCGCCAAAATACCAAGAAACACGCATTTCTTTTGCACAAAGAATTGCAAAATTGCTAGAAGTAAGGTACAATAGTTCAAATTATGTAGGCCGTCGCACGGCCATGTCCCATTTCTCCAAGCAGATGACTGGGTCATCTGCCAAAAAAATACCAATCTGTTTTCTTATACCAGCACCAAAAGGAGACGCCATGAAAGCGTTTGTCGTTGCCATTCCTTTGTTCGACCCCTTTATGAGCGTGCAGGCCTACCGCCTGTGCGATCGCAGCGGTGATTCGGTGCTGGACATGGCAAAGGGCCACAGCCGCATGGCCGGCGCTTTTAGCACCCCGGGGCTGGACCTGGTGGCCAAGCTGGGGCCTGAGCCCTTTGCCGCCGACAAGCCGCTGGTGGCGGCCATCAATAAATTCCAGCTGCTCACCGGCATGCCGGCAAACCTGCATATAGCGCCCGAAAAGATTATCTGCCTGCTGCCCAGCGACCTGCCCCACGAGGAGGATATCTTCTCCCGCCTGGCCGCTTTGAAAGAGGCGGGCTACTCCATCGCGCTTGAAGGCTTCCCTTATGGCGGCTCGGCAAGCCCGCTGCTGCCCTACCTGCGCTATGTGGCGCTGGACATGGGCCATCCCCTGTTTAATATCCACTATAAAGGCGTGCTGGACGGCATGCCGAATGTAGACGCCATCGTGTCCGGCGTGCCAGACGTGGACGCGTTTGAAAAGATGGGCGCCAAGACCCCCCATTCCCTCTTCACCGGCGCCTTCTACAGCCGTCCTGTCACGCAAGGCAATGCAGAGATCGCCCCGGTGAAGGTGAACGCGCTGCAACTGCTGCGCAATGTGAACGAACCGGACTTTGAGCTGGAAGATATCGTCAAGATCATCGAGCGGGACCCCGCTCTCTCCATCTCGCTGCTTAAGTTCATCAATTCCGGCACCGCCGGCCTAAAGCGCAAGGTGGACTCCATCCGCAGTGCCGTGGCACTCATGGGCCAGCAGGAGGTGCGCCGCTGGGCCACGGTGGCCATCTCTGTCAGCCTGGGCGAAGATCGCCCGGGCGAGATTACCCGCATCTCGCTGGTGCGCGCCAAATTTGCCGAAAACCTGGCCGGCGCTTTTGAGCTGGGCGTCTTCCAGAACAACCTGTTTATCGCCGGGCTGTTCTCCCTTTTGGACATCATCCTGCAAAAGCCGATGGCCGATGCCGTTTCCGAGGTGGCTGTGGACGAGCGGGTGCGCAAGGTGCTGGTGGACAAAAGCGGCGAGTTTATGCCCGTGATGGAACTGATCTATACATACGAACGCGCCGATTGGGACGACGTGAGCAAACAGATGATCAAGGCCGGCATTGGCGTGGAGACGGTGAACAAGGCCTTTGTGGACGCCCTTGTGTGGTACGACGGGCTGCTCAAGACCATCGACGACAGCGCGGCGGAAGAGGACGGCGAAGAAGGAACGCCGGAAATCGAACCAAGCGCGGCCGAATAGCCAATAAAAAGAGACCGGGAGCAACTTCTCCCGGTCTCTTTTTTGTGTCGTGTCAGCCGTCTGCATTGATTTTGGCGGTCAGTTCGCCAATCACGCGGTCAGATTCTTCATACGGTACCTGGCAGGTGCCCACCTGCGGGTGGCCACCGCCGCCATATTTCAAAAGCAGCTGCCCCACATTTGTTTTTGATGTGCGGTTCAGTACACTGTGCCCCACGGCGATGGGGCAGTTCTGCTTGCCCCGCCCATCCACCACCCACATGGAGATGTTCTGCTGCGGGTACAGGCTGTAGATGAGGAAACGGTTGCCGGTGTAGATGGTTTCAACACCGCGCAGGTCGGTGATGATGAGGTTTCCCGCCGTGTGGGTGTGGGCCTCCACCATCTCGCGGAACAGCTTGTCCTGCTCAAAATACAGCTTGACGCGCTCCTGCACATCGGGCAGGGCCAATATCTCGTCAATGCCTTTGGTGCGGCAGGCCTCGATCAGTTCTTCCATCAACTGGTAGTTGGAGATGCGGAAGTCCCGAAAGCGGCCCAGGCCGGTGCGCGGGTCCATGATAAAGCCCAGCAGCACCCAGCCGGCAGGCTCCAGTATCTCCTCTGGCGTGAGCATGGCGGCATCTACCTTGTCCACGTAGACGACCATCTCTTCAAAATGGGGCAGCCTGCTCTTGCCGCCGTAGTACTCATAGATGACGCGGGCTGCGCTGTCTGCCAGGCGGCTCTCGCCTTCAAACTGCAGGCCGGAGCCGAGGCGCTCGCTCTCGCTGGAGTGGTGGTCGAACCACAGCGCGCAACCGGGCACATAGGGCACATTGGCCAGCACGTCGTCGCCCGTCACCTCCACAATGCCGTCTTGCAGGTCTTTAGGGTGCACGAACTTCCACGAATCGATGACGCCCAATTCTTTCAACAAGGCCGCGCAGGCCAGGCCGTCGAAGTCGGAGCGGGTAAGCAAACGCATGGGAACGCCTCCAGTGCAGTCATATTCTTTCTCGCGCCTTCGCGCGGTTTGACCTGTATAGTATACCATGAACCGGCCGCTGCACACAACCATAACAGCACACCCCCCGGTGGCATGGGCACCGGGGGATGTGCTGTTACAGTGGTTCCCGGAAGAGGAACCGAAGAGGGGAAAATCAGAAGTGGTTTTTGGCCGGCCCTACCCGTTCTGCCCGCGGCCGCCAGGGAATCCTCCGCCCCCGCCGCCCATCTGGTTCTGGATGGCGTTGCCTGCCGAATCCACGGCAGTGTAGCTGCCCACAAGTGTCACCTCGCCCGCCTTTTCGCCGTCGGCGTACACCGTATAAGTGCCACCGTCCTTCATACCGTCTGCGCTGAACACGATCTGGCTAAAGTCCTTGCCGGGGGCGTAGCTGGCCAGCGTGTTGCCCGCGTCGTCCTTTAGCTCCACGGTGGTGCCGGCGCTCTGGCTGGAATCGAACTGGAAGACGAGCACCGGCTGGCCGCCCGCATTGTTGATCGTGCTGCTCGCAGCGCCCATCACCGCGAAGCCTTGTGTGGCCGCGGCCGTGATGGTGCCTCCGTTCACGGTCACATCGCCGTCGCAGTCGATGGCGCCCTCGCCGCCGCCCTGCAATGGCCCGCTGATGCGCACGGTGCCGCCGTTGATCTCGATGGTACCGTTCGAATCCAGCCCATCGTAGCCGGAGGTGACGTCGATCTCGCCGCCATCGATGCGGATGTACAAGCCCTCGGTAGCGGTGAAGCTGTCCTGCCCGCCAAACATGCCTCCGGTGGAAGCGCTGTCGTTGCCGCCGGCCGCATTGATGCCGTCGTCGCTGGCGTTGATGTCCGCCTTGCCACCCTTGATGGTGACTGTGGCGCCCTCCAACCCTTCATAGCTCTCGGTGATGGTGATGTCCGTGTCGCCGTCCACCAGGAGATTGGTATCCGCGTGCACACCATCGTCACCGCTCTTTAATGTGTAGGTGCCGCCCGAGAGGGTGATGTTCGCATTGGAGTGGATGGTGTCGTCGGCGCTGTCGATGGCAAAGCTGCCACCAGTCACCGTGAGGTCGCCGCCTGCTTTGAGCCCCTTGAAGCTGTCGCTCACACTGCTTTCGGCACTGTCGGCGGTATCGCTTGAGGTGCTTCCAGAGGAGGCGTCCTCCACCGCTGTCGTGTCCGCGGCCAGTGCGGATGTTTCCGTCGTTGCTAGGCCGGTGGCCTCGGTCGTTTGGGTATCCTGTCCCCCATCACCGGGCGGGGTGGGCATCCCGCCGTTCTCTCCCCAGCCGTCGGGCGGGGTTGGCATCTCGCCGTCCTGCGGCATGGCGCCATCTGTGGGCGGGGTGAAAGCACCGCCGCCAGGCATGGCACCCCCGCCGGGGCCGAAAGCTTCCTCGGCACGCTCGGCGGCGTTCTCGCTTCCGCCGCCGGTGGTGATGGTGTACTCTCCACCCGCGATGGTCAGATATGTCTCGGCCTGGATGCCGTCTCCGGCGGCGGTGATGTCATAGCTGCCGCCGTACAGCTCGATCCAGCCTTTGTCATCGGCTTTCGTATTGTTTGCCTGGATGCCGTCTTTGCCCGCGTCCAGCGTGAGGGCCGCCTCCAGCACGGTGACCGAATCACGCCCGCGGATGGCGTGGTTGGCCGCCTTTACGGTGATACCGCCGCTCACGAGGATCAGGTCATCCTTGGTGCCTATGCCGTTGTTGTAGCTGGCGGTCACATTCAAAAGGCCGCTGCCGTTGATGGTGAGGTCCGCCTTGCTAAAGATGGCGGCGCTGGGTTCATCTGTGGCCGCATCGGGGAAGGTGTAGCTGTCTCCATCGGTCACCTCGTTCTGACTGCCCTCCGCCAGGATGAGCAGCAGCTTGTCCGCCTGCTCGCAGTTGATGGGGGCGCTCGTCTCGCAGTGCAGGGTCACGCCATCCAACACGATGCGCACAAGGGCGTCCTCGGGCGCGTCCACCACCACCTGGCCGTCGTTCAGGCTGCCGCGCAGCAGATAGGTGCCCGCGGCGGTGATGGTCACCGTGCTGCCGTCGGCCTTGGCGCCGTCGCCGTCCACGGTGATGTTCGAGCCGTCCAGAGTGATTTTTGTGGCGGACGCTTCGTCCCACGAAGCGTCCAGGTCTTCGTCTTTCACCTTTTCCGAGGACGAGGATATCGTCTGTGTGTCGCCGCCCGTTGCAGCGGGCGTGGAGGCGGAAGTGTAACCGGATGTAGACGTGCTGTTCGCGGTGGCGGGGGTGCAGCCCGCCATCAGTGCGGCCACAAGGGCGGCGGTGGTCGCCATGGCCGCCCATGCTTTGGGGTTTTGTTTCATGGGGATTCTCCTATATCTGGTTTGCCGGGTAATCTGCCGATTCCCTTGGGGTTTGTTTGCGTTTTGTTTGTTGTGCTTGATATACTGGACGTTTTTTTATCGTCCGGCGGGCGCGCCGCCTCACAGTTCCTCGCGCGCCATGGCCTGCCGTCCGCACACGATGCTCAGGTTGCCGTTGCGCTTGCGGATCTCATCAATGAACTGTTTCTCCTGCTTCACATCCTTCAGGATGATGGTGTATTGCAGCTCAAACAGGCTGCCAAGGTCGGTGGTCTTCACCCGTTCCAGCTCCGATTTTCGGGTGTATTGGTCAAATAGATCGTCGAACAGGCCGGTGTAGTCCAGGTCCTCGGGGATGGTCACGCGCAGGGTTTTCGTAAGAGGGGTCTTTTCGCCAAAGCGCAGCGCGGTGAACGCCAGCATGGCTATAGCAATGATGCCCGTGAAGATGGCGGCATAGGTGAGGTAACCCATGCCGGTGGCCAGGCCGATGGCCATGGCGAAGAAGATGCTGGCGATCTCCCGCGCGCTGCCCGGCACCGAGCGGAAGCGCACCAGGCTGAACGCGCCCATCACGGCCACGCCCACACCCAGGTTGCCATTCACCAGCAGAATGATGCTCTGCACGATGGCCGGCAGCAGCACCAGCGTGACCACAAAGCTTTTGTTGTACGTGTTGCGGAACATGTACACAAGGGCGATGACGATGCCCAGCCCCAGCGACACCAGCGTGCACAGCAAGATCTCGCTTGCCACGATGCCCTCTGCGGAAAGAACACTACCCAGCATGGCTGCGCACCCCCTCGTACAACATGCTCTCGTAAGCGTCGCCGTATTTGGAGAAGGAGCACGGGTATGCCTGCACACAGCTCAGCGCGCTTGCCAGCCACAGCGGTACGGCCGACGCGGTCTTGATCTCCATCATCGTCTCGTCCGGCGCCAGCAGCAGGCTGCCCCAGTCTCCCTTCGAAAGATCCAGGCACTCGGTGCGGGTGCGTATGCCGGTGTCGAAGGTGATGCGCAGAGCGGGATCCTCCACGTCATACAGCGCGATGCGGTCGTAGCAGATGAGCACCTTGGGCTCGGGGTCGTTCTGCTGCACGAACCAATCGATCTCGCCGAACACCTGGCCCTGTTTTTGGGGCAACATGCCTCGCTGCAGGTAGGCGTCCGCTTCGGCCAGCGAGAGCGGCACCCGCCGCTTGTAGGTAACACCGGCCAGCTTTTTCTTTAACTCCAGGAACACGGTATCATCCGGGGTGGGCACACCATAGCTGCGCAGGCGCAACTTTTCTTTAAAGCGGGCGCCGTTCTCCCGGCGGCGGATGCTCTGGAAATCGGTGGTGTCATAATACACCGTGCAGATGGTGTGCAGGCCGTATTCGTCTTCCTTCAGCCGGCCGGCCAGCAGCCCGCGCAACGCGATGTATTGGTCCCGGCCCAGCAGGTACTTCTTTTCGTGACGTTTGAACACTGTTTGAGGCGCCATAGGGACGTCTCCTCTCTTTCGTTTGTTGAACGCATGTTCCTTTGTGCATTTTTAGCATAAAGTCCCAATGTGAAGGGTGGATGAAGTGCGGTTGAACGTGGGCTGAAAGATGGGGACAATATTGATGTAAAGTGTGTGTATGCGTCTTGGCTGGAGTCCTCCTCCGGTTTTGCCATTCTTACCGCCTTGCTGTATACTGTTATCGGTACTATGTCTCACTACCGGGAGTTGTCTATGAGTGCAGATCAATTGCTTGCATGCATCTTTGTTCCCGCTTCTGCGGGTCTCTTCTACATATTTTTAATGTTTCTGTTCATTTTCGACAAAGATGCCAAAAAAATCCTTTTCATCATAGAATATGGCTTTATCTGCGAAGCCGTCGTCACACGTGCCGAAATGCGGCCAAGAGCTGTGTACGGCCTCTTTGCAACAGCACGAACCCCTGACGGAGAAAAAGAACTGGAAAACATATTGAATTCCAGGCTGCGGTCTAAGGTCACCGGCCTAACGGGAACCACCCATCGACCAATAGGAGGACCCACGACGACGTATTGCACGGGTAACCAGGCGTTCGATATAGGCGATTCTCTTCAGGTTTACTATTCTTCAAAATACCCGGCGCTTTTCGTTCCTGTTGAAAAGGGACGCGAGGCCGACCACGCTTTCTTTGACTTTCGCTCGATAGCTGGTCGCAAAAAGATGCGCCGTTTCTCTTTTATCTATTGGGTCGCCGCCTTCGTCTATTGGGCCGTCATTTTCGGCATAGCGTCCTTGTAACGTGCCCCGTCCGCATCGCTCGCTTTCCAGCATTTGCAAACAAAAAGAAGAACGGCAACATGGCCTAGGGCCTGTTGCCGTTCTTCTTTTTGTTCTGTTTTGCAGTATCCAACTCATAAACTGCCACATCCAGCCTCTACGCCAGCGGCAACGAGAACCAGAAGGTGCTGCCCTTCCCCTCCTCTGACTCCACCCCGTACTGCACGCCGGGGTGCTGCTCCAGGATATTCTTCACGATGGACAACCCAAGGCCGGTGCCGGCGGTCGAGCGCTTGTGCACCGCGTCCACCTTGTAGTACCGGTCCCAGATATGGGGCATGTCCTCGGCGCGTATGCCGCCGCCGGTATCGGCCACTTCTATGCGCACGCGGCCGTCCTCTTTTCTTTCATGCACGGCGATGTGCTTGTCACCCTCGCCGCTGTGCAGCATGGCGTTCACAAGGAAATTGTACACCACCTGCCCGATGCGGATGACATCCGCCTCCACATACAGGTCCTCTCCGTCTTCGAAGGTGACGGTGAAACCCTCCGGTTCACAAAAACGGGCAAAGCGCTCCACGATGTCCGCTGTCTCGCCGGTGAGGCTGAAGCGCTCGAAGCGCATCTCCATGGTACCGCTCTGGATGCGGGAAAGGTCTAACAGATCGCCCACCAGGCCGGAAAGGCGGTTCGCCTCGTCGATGATAACCTGCATGTTCTCCGGGGTGTCCTCGCCCGGGATGTCGCGCATCATCTC
>JAVBQQ010000063.1:0-11595 GCA_031548875.1 Oscillospiraceae bacterium | reverse complement strand
CGACGAAACGGACCAGGCGCCCTACGCGCGCGGGCGCCAGCGCATGGCTCCGGGGGGGCTGTGGCATTCTCCCCAAAGCGGCATCTGGCAGACCGTCTGGTTGGAGAGCGTACCCGACGCCTACATCGAACAGCTGCGCATCACCCCGCTGTACGACGAGAACGCCGTCGAGCTTACCGTGTCCGGCGCCGGCCTGCCGGCGGGCCGGGCGGAGGTGTTCGCCCACAAAACGCTCGCCGCCAAAGGCGATTTCGAATCCGGCAAACCCCTGCGCCTGTCGCTGCCCGGTGCGCTCAGCTGGTCACCGGACAACCCGTTCCTGTACACCGTCCGGCTGCGTGCCGGGCGAGACACCGTCGTCAGCTACTTCGGCATGCGCAAGTTCTCGCTGGAGACGGGCGCGGACGGGCGGGCGCGCATCTGCCTGAACAACAAGCCGCTGCTGCTGCGCGGCGTGTTCGACCAGGGCATGTTCAGCGACGGGCTGTACACCCCGCCCGCCGACGCCGCCATGAAGGACGACATCGCCTATGCCAGGGCCTGCGGCTTCAATATGATACGCAAGCATGGCAAGATCGAGCCGCTGCGCTGGTACTACCACTGCGACCTCGCCGGCATGCTCGTCTGGCAGGACCTGCCCTCCGGCGGCTCCCTCACAAAACCCATCCGCCCCGGCAAGACCCGCATGGACGACCACAAATACCGCCGCTTTGGCCGCAAGAGCGAGGAGGGACGGCGACATTTCCTGCGCGACGCGCAGGGCGCCGCGGCCCTTTTGCAGAATGCGCCCAGCCTTGCCTGCTGGGTGCTCTTCCACGACGGGTGGGGCCAGTTCGACGCGGCGGCCCTGGCCGGCCGCATGAAGGAGTGGGACCCCACCCGCCTGGTGGACCACGCCAGCGGCCGGTTCGACCAGGGCGCCGGCGACATCCAGAGCCTGCATTTTGCGGGCGGGCCGCCTCCGTCTTTCTCCCTCTCCACAGTTCCGTCGAAGGTGGAGCTGCATCCGCACGGGATGGCCGCGCACCCCCGCGCCCTCGCACTCACGGCTGTCGGCGGCTACGGCTACGCGCCGCCCAGCCACTTTGCGGCGCACACCCCCCACAGCGCAGGGCTGCACTCTTCGCCCGAGGAGCTGCTGGCATCGTTGCGCGCACTGTGGCAGCAGGGGCTCGCGCCGCTGGTGGGGCAGGGGCTGTCCGCCTTCGTGTACGTCCAGCTCTCCGACGCCGAGGACGAGGCCAGCGGCCTGCTCAGCTTCGACAGGCGTGTGAAAAAGCTGCCCCCGGCGCAGCTGGCCGCGCTGAACGCCGCACTGGGCGGGTAGGCGAAAAAAAGCCGCTTCATCCATGCAAAAACAAATAAAAAAGAGACCGCAGCCAAAGGCGCAGTCTCTCTTTGCGTCAGTTTTGAAATCATCCATGCACTTTCCCAAGCGGCCGGCAGGCCCCAGCGCAGCATAACTGCTCCTGTCGGGATCCCGGGCGTCTTACTTTTTCTCGGCAATACGCTGCTTCATCAGGCCGCTGGCCTTGAAGCCGGGAATGCTGGTGGGCTGCAGCTGGCTGGACACCTTTGTTTTGGGATTGGTGTACGCTTTGGTTTTTCTGTCGCGCATCTCGAAACGGCCGAAGCCAGCAATGGTAACTTTGTCCCCCTGCTGCAAAGACTCGATGATGTCGTCAATCATAGTAGCCAAAACATTCTCAACCTGTGCCAGAGGCATCCCCGTTTGACGCGCCACCTTGGCGATCAACTGCGATCTGGTCATTCCTTTTCTACCTCCCAAAATAACTGTATACGTACCTTGGCATTGAACGAATAATCGTTCAGGCCATTTTTATTATAAGTGGAATCATTCGATATTGCAATAGAAACTTGTCAAAATTCCTTAATTCCTACTAAATTTGGGGGTGTTTTGGTCGTTTTGCATAATTTCCGAGGGGTTCACTGTGATATGTCACAAATAGAAGCACCTTCCAAGGTTCTTTTGGGCCCGTTTGGGCTCTCCGCACACGCGCGGGAGCGCCGGCGGTTTCAAATCACGCCCCGGAAAGCGCGCAAAATTCTACAATCATCGCACAAATTGCTTGGTAGTGCCCCCGTGGGGGTAGCATTTTGCCGCGCCGGGTGCTAGAATATTTGAATACGGCCATTGCCGCCGTGCAAATACCCAGTAAGGGGGACCGGACATGCCGTTGATCCTGCCGCGCGACCTGCCGGCCTTTGAGGTGCTGCAGGACGAAAACATCTTCGTGATGAACCACGAGCGGGCTGTCTCGCAGGACATCCGCCCGCTGGACATCCTCATCGTCAACCTGATGCCGGACAAGGTGGTCACCGAAACACAGCTGGCCCGCGTGCTGGCAAATTCGCCCCTGCAGGTGCGCCTCACGCTGCTGCGCACCGGCAGCCACCAGCCCACCAACACACCCATGTCGCACCTGTCGTCCTTTTACCAGACCATCGACGAGGTGCGCCCCTTCCGCTTCGACGGCATGATCGTCACAGGCGCGCCGGTGGAGCACCTGGCCTACGAAGAGGTGGACTACTGGCAGGAGCTGCACGCCCTCTTCGATTTTGCCAAAACCAACGTCTACTCCACCATCTACCTGTGCTGGGGGGCTCTGGCTGGGCTGTACTACCGCTACGGCATCCCCAAGGAGATGTACCAAAACAAGCTGCACGGCGTGTTCGAGCACCAGGTGGTGCGCCCGGGCAACCCGCTGGTGCGCGGCTTTGACGAAATTTTCTACGTGCCCCACTCGCGCAGCGCCGGCGTGCGCAGGGCGGACGTGCTGGCCGTGCCCGAACTGCGCATCCTTGCCGAGAGCGAGGAGGCCGGCATCCACCTGCTCAGCACCGAGAACGGCCGCGAGATCTACATCCTGGGCCATATGGAGTACGACAAGGAGACCCTGCAAAACGAATACCTGCGCGACACCAAGCGCGGCCTTGCGCCCCCGTTGCCCCGGCATTATTATAGGAACGACGACCCCGAACAGGGCATCCTGTTCCGCTGGCGCAGCCACGGCCACCTGCTCTATTCCAACTGGCTGAACTACTACGTGTACCAGAGCACCCCCTTCGACCTGGACCTGCTGGAAGCCGAGCGCCCCGGCGGCGCACCCAGGTAGCCGCCGATACCCGCCTGCTGCACCCGGTCAACCGACGTCCACCTGCGCATTATCCCTCATACCTTTCGACGAAGCGAGGAGTTTACATGATCAGCGCCATCCGTCGCGCCGCGGCTTTCCTCCTGTGCGCCTGCCTGCTGGCGGGCGCCGGCGCGCTGCCAACTTCCGCCGCAGGCGAAGCCCCTGACGGCGCCATCGTGATCCGCGACCGGGCGGGCCTGGAAGCCATCGCCCAAGACCCGGCCGGCAGCTACCTGCTGGCCGCCGACATCGACATGGCGGGCGAACCCTGGGCGCCCATCGCCTTCTCCGGCAGCTTGGACGGCGCGGGCCACACCCTCTACAACCTCTCCATCACCGAGGCGGACCCCGAAACCGCCATCAGCGTGGATGGCAACGACAAGCAGTACCCTACGGTGTTCGCCGCCCTCTTCTCGCGGGCTTATAACGCCTCCATCCAGGACCTGCACCTGCTGGGCGTGGACGTGCGGGTGTCCACCCCGCAGAACGCCTTCGCCAGCTGCCTGGTGGGCTACGCCGAAAACGTGCAGCTCTCCGGCTGCAGCGCGCAGGGCCGGGTATATCTGGCCATGGGCGACACCAACTGCGGCGTGGCGGGCCTTGTGGGCTTTGGCTACGGCACGGCCACCGCCTGCAGCGTGGACGTGGAGCTGACGCTGGTGGACGAAAACCGGGAGAGCAAGAGCGAGGAGTTCATGGGCGGCATCCTGGCCACCGGGTATCTGGACGTGAGCGGGTGCGACGTCCGGGTGCGGGCGTACACCTCGGTGTACGGCTATGTGCACAACGGCGGCATCGTGGGCATGTACTACGTGCACACGGACGACACCGGCCACCAGGGTTATGTTTCGGGCAACACTTCCGACGCCGAGATCTACTTCTTCGAGGCCAACGATGACCGCCGCGCCTACTGCGACCCGGTGGTAGGCGAACAACTGAACTGGAGCATGGGCATCGAGAACAACACGGTGACCCATTTTGTGGACGGCGAGACGACCGACTATTCAAAGACGCTGTCGGCCGAGCGGTGCGACACACCCCAATACGAAACGACGGCCACCGAAGCCGATTGCGACCATTTTGGCTACACCACCCACACCTGCGCCGGCTGCGGCTATAGCTACACGTCCAACTACCTGGCTCCCGCCCACCAGCCGGGCGACTGGAAGGTGGTGCGGCAGCCGGCCGGCGACCAGCCCGGCCAGCGCGCCCGCACCTGCAAAGTGTGCGGCTCGATCGTGGATACGGCGGCGTTCACCGCCGTCACCGCCCTCTCGCTAAACAGCACAAGTCTCCGCCTGCAGCCGGACGAGGCCGCCCAGCTGGCCCCCACCGTGAAACCGGCCGACGCCGCTGGCTCACTCGGCTATGCCTCCTCCGACGAAGCGGTGGCCACCGTGGACGCGGACGGCCTCGTCACGGCCGTGGCGCCGGGCACCGCCACCATCACCTGCGCCGCGCCAGACGGCGGCATGACGGCCACCTGCGCCGTGCGCGTGGGCGGCGGAGGCAGCCTTGGCGACCTTGCCATCTGGCAGCTGGCGCTCATTATCCTGGCCGCCGCGGTAATCGTCCTGCTCGTCATCCTGCTGGCCATCCGGCACAACAACCTGAAAAAGCGGCGCGCACGCCGCGCGGCACAGCAGCGGGCCCGCCAGGACACCGACCGCCAGGTGTACCGCCGCTAGCGGCGCACCACATATTATCATAAAAAAGCGGAACCGCCCTTGCAGGTGGTTCCGCTTCTCTGTTTTTGCCTATCCCTCCAGCGCCCGGTCGAACACCCGGCGCACGCCGTCCTTGTCGATGGAGCCCTCGGCCAGCTTCTCACCGCCTTTGTAAAAGCAGGGCACATAGTAGTAATCGTACGAATCGGCCAGATCTCGCTGCTGGGTCTCCTCCACCATCTGCACCGGAATCTGCGCGTAGTCCGGGTTTTCGTCGCACAGTTCCTGCATATAGCCGCGGGCGCGCTTACAGTGGGGGCAGTGCTCCAGGTAGAACAGGGTCAATTCCGGCATGTGTCCTCATCCTCCTTGCGGCGGGCCGTGCGGCCCTGCGTGGCGTATAGACCTAGTATACGCCCATCCACCGCGCCGGCGCAAATAAAAAATAGCGAATACCGCCGTCTTCCTAGCTGCCGCGTGGCAGGTTGTCCCGCGCCCAGCAAAAGACATACTGCTGCGCAATGCCCGCGCTGCCGGCCGCCACAGGCGGCATCTTCCCGCCAAACAGCGCTTCCACCGCCCGCTTCATCCACACATCCATGGGCACCACATCCTGCCGGCCCAGCCCGTACAGCAGCACGCAATCGGCCACCTTGGGGCCAACGCCGTGGATGCGCATGAGCACAGCGCGCGCCTCGTCGTCGGGCAGGGCGGCCAGCCCCTGTTCGCTTACCTCGCCCGACGCCACCCGGCGGGCGGCGTCCAGCAGGTATTTGGCCCGGAAGCCCGCCCGCAGGCAGGCAAGGTCCTCCACCTCCAGCGCGGCCAGCCGCTCCGCCGCGGGAAAGCCGTACAGCCCGCCGGGCAAAAGCGGCCCAAACCCCTCGCGCAGCCGCTGTACCAGGCCGTGGATGCGAGGGATGTGGTTGTTCTGGCTGAGGATGAAGGTGAGCAGCGTGTCAAAGAACGGCTGGCGCAGTACCCGCACGCCCCGCGCATGGGCCACACAGGCGGCCAGATTCTCATCTGCGCAAAAACGCAGCAACAGCGTCTCCCAATCCACGTCCAGCGCGAAATACCGCCGCCAGAATGCACGATCCTCCTGCGAAAAGGGGGCGCCGTCGCCGCCCGCAAGCAGCAGCGGCGCGCCGGGGGCTTCCTGACTGCAGAGCGCCGCGCGCCCGCCGGCCACGCCCGCAAAGGCGCCGTCCGGCCGGCGCTCCCACGCGAACGTCTGCCCGCAGAACAGAGTGGACGCAAGATCCATGCCACCAGATTCCAGCCGCAGTGGCCGGTTTGTAAAGCCTGCCGTTTTGCTCCCTCCCTTCTGCATATCAGGGCCTGTTTCGCTTCATTATAACATGTCCGGGTATACCGGGCGCGTTGTGCAATGAGCCAAATTTCACCCTGAAAGGGCTCCTCTTTTCTCATTTTCCTCCCCTTGACATCTCGATTTCAACACCCGGTTGTGTTGAAAACTCCCTTGTTTTTGTTGAAAACTTGCCTAATTTCACAACTTCATTACATTTTCCACACGCGAAACCCGCAATAATACCATGCTTATCAACACTTTCAACAGTGTTTTCAACATACGGGCCGA
The DNA here is from genome assembly GCA_031548875.1 of Oscillospiraceae bacterium. Lineage (GTDB taxonomy): Bacteria > Bacillota > Clostridia > Oscillospirales > Ruminococcaceae > JAAYCI01. The sequence continues at coordinate 5,170 of JAVBQQ010000063.1, read as the reverse complement.
ATGAGCGTTCGTCCCGGTAGGTGATTACCTTTCGTATAACCACCCGGCCTTCAAAATATACAGCCACCCGGTTGCAGAAAAAACAAGATGACCGGCACGGGATGCCGCCGGCGGGCGAAAGTTTTTGCACCGGACGGAAAACCGGGTGGAAAAGAAAGCGCGAAACTGGTATAATATCACTCGTACATTGAAGCAATGAAATAAGGCGCTTCCCCGCGCGGCTGTTTGGGGGCGCCACGCGGGAAAGGGGGGGCGCCCGGATGCAGCACAGGGACAGGCCGGGCATGGCCCCGGATGATACGCACGCAGGTGCGCCGGAGACGGAGGAGACCCGCCCCGACCTCACCTATGGGCGGCGGGCCGTCGAGGTGCTGCTGAAGAGCGGCGCCGCGGTGGACACGCTGCTGCTGGCCGAAAACCTGGACGCCAAGAGCGCCGGATACTTCACGGCGCTGGCAAAGCAGGCGGGCGCCGTGGTGAAACGCAGCCGCGCCGAAAAGCTGGCCGCGCTGTGCGGCAGCCAGGCCCATGGGGGCGTGGCAGCTTTTTCGGCCACACTGGAATACCAAACGCTGGACGCGCTGCTGGAAAATGCGCGCAATAAGGGCGAAGCGCCCTTTCTGCTTATCGCCGACGGTGTGGAGGACCCCCACAACCTGGGCGCACTGCTGCGCACGGCGCTGCTCTGTGGCGCGCACGGCGCGGTCATCCCCCAGCGGGGGGCGGCGGCCGTCACCCCCGCTGCCATGAAGGCCAGCGCCGGCGCCGCCGCACTACTGCCGGTGGCGCGGGTGGTCAACATCGGCGAGGCCGTGCGCCGGCTGAAGGCCGCGGGCGTTTTTGTGTACTGTGCCGGCATGCAGGGCGCGCCCCTGCACCACACCGACCTTTCCGGCCCGGTGGCGCTCGTGGTGGGCGCCGAGGGGAGGGGCGTGTCGCCGCTGGTGCGCAAGCTGTGCGACGGTGAAGTCTCGTTGCCCATGCAGGCCGCCGCCGGCATCGACAGCTTCAACGTCTCGGTGGCCGGCGGCATCCTGATGTACCATATCTACCGCACACGCCACGAAGCCTGACCTTCTTTTTTGACAAGTAGTTACCAAATAGGGGCGATCCTGAAACGAATACGGGGAGATGAAGCAGTTTGGATGATCCGAAAAAAAACCAGGGCGCCGCTTTGGACGATATCCTTGCGGAGCTGAAGGGCAAACAGGCCCATGCGAAGACGCCGCCAACAGCAGTTCCGCCACAAGCGGAACTGCAGACGCCTGTCTCTTCCGGCGGGAAGTCCGCCCCCTCCGCACCTCCCTCCATCAACGGCCAGGCGCCGCCCGCCGCCCCGTCCGGCGATGCGAACAGCCTTTTTCCCACACCGCCCGCCAAACCCAAAAAGCCCGGTCCCAGCGCCACCCGCACGCTGCCGGTGTTCGACATCGGCGACGCCGACGCCGCCCCCGGCGCTCCGCGCCTAGGCAAGGCGGCCGCGCTGGACAAAGTACAGCCGGATAAATTCGCCGACGAAGAGCTGCTGAACTGGTTCGACCCGGCGGCGGACATACACACCAACAAAAAATCCATGCGCCGCGCACAGAAGGAGCAGAAGCGCCAGCAGGCCGCCGACGCGCGCCAGCGCCGCAAGGAGACAAAAGCGCCGCTGTCTGTGGGCGACGACGAACCCATCTGGGCGCAGCCGGAAGAGACGGTTGATGCCGGAACCGCAACTGCGGCAGCTGCACAAACCCAATCGCCGGCTACCACCCCACCCGGCACGCACGCTGCCCCACGGGAGCATGCGGATACACCGCAGCGCCATGCGCCGCCGGCCGAAAGCCCGCGTGCCGAAGCGCCGCGCCCTCCGTCCCCGCAGGCCCCACCTGCTGCAACCCCACCGGATGCAAAGGCTTCAACCGTGCCGGTTGGGGCAGGTGCGCCTGCAACAGTAGTTACATCTGCAACCTCCTCCCCCCGCAAGAAGGGCCCCGTGACCGAGGTGCTGGAAGAACTGCATGAAAAAGCAGTTGATGCGAATGCATCAACTGATACAACTGCTATCGCAACTGCCGCCCAAGGCAAAACTCCAACCACAGCCCCATCGGCCGCCAGGACAAATGCATCACCCACGGCTGCAGCCCGGCCCGCTTCCGCACCGTTCTTCCCCACCACAAAGGCGCCGCCAGCCCCCGCGCCCCGTTCCCCCGGCGCGCCTCCCTTCAATGGCATGCCAAAGGGCACGCCCTTTGCCTCCCAGTCTGCTTTCGGGGCCGGCGCTGCTGGTTCCGGCAGCGCCGGAACTGCCCCCGGCCCGCAGGCGGCCACTCCCCCGCGGGCTCCTGTGGCGCCCAGGGGCGCCCCTTCGCCAACTGGCGCAACCGCAACCGGCCGCAAGAAAGGCCCCGTGACCGAGGTGCTGGAGGAGCTGCACGAAAAGCAAGGAACCGCAGTTGGCGCCAAGGCGCCAACTGTGGCAGCCGCCCATGCGTCTGCCGCCGAAGCCAAGGCGCCAACTGTAATGGGCGCAAATGCGCCTCCCACGGACGCCGAGAAGCCCGCCCCCCGTCCCACGCCCGATTTTTCAGGCGTGGCGCCCTTTGGAGGCCAGGCTCGCGCCGGTGCACCCTCCCCCGGCACGCCTAGCCGCAAAAAGGGCCCTGTGACTGAGGTGCTGGAGGAGTTGCACGAAAGGGCAGTTGATGCGAAAGCATCAACTGATACAGCCGCCCAGCCCAAAACGTCGGCCGTTTCCCCAAAAGCCGCGCCGTCCGCTCCCAAGGCCCCTGCCGCCAAAGAGCCGGGACCCGCCGCAGGTGGTATACCGTCAACCGCCACCACCACCTTCACCCCCCTGCGCGGCACCGAAAAAACGGCAACCGGCTTGGCCGCGCCGCAAACCCCGCCCGGCCACACACAGGTGTTCACGGCCGCCCAGGCGGACGAGGGCGAGGACTTCTTCGCGCCCGCGGGCAGCACCATCGAGATCAACATCGCCAAGGTGACTGCGATGCACCGCCAGGCCGCCCGCGCCGAAAGGCCCGGGCCCGCCGAGCGGGAGGACACCCAGACCTACGCGCTGGACGAGGCGGGCGAGGCCGCGCGGGTACCCACGGCCGCCTACACGCAGGAGTTCGACAACGCTGAAGCACCCCCACCGCCCAAGGTGGAGGGCGGCAAAAGTCTCTTCCTGGACGACATGGTGGACGAGCGCTTCCAGAAATTCTTCAGCGAAACGGTCATCGTGGAGCGGGAGGAGATCGAACAGGCGCAAAAACTAAAGACCAGGCGCGGCCGCAGGAAGAGCCACACCGCCCTCATCACCGGCGAGTTCGCGCGCCTGGCCGAGCAGGCGGAGATCGAGGACGACGAAGACTTTGAAGACTACAACCGCCCGCAGGACGCCGAGGCCATCGAGCGGGACATCCTGGCCCTGCGCACCACCCTCACCCGGCGCGTCATCGTCACGGCGGTGGCCGCAGCGCTGCTGTTCTGGCTGGGGCTGGGCTTTGGCGGCACACTGCCGCTGCCGGGCTTTCTCTCCCCGCAGGGCGCGCCGGTGCTCTTCTCGCTTGTCTACATCATCCTCATCGTGGTGGCCATCGTGCTCAACTTCACCACCGTGGCCACCGGCCTTGTGGGCCTGGTGGGCGAGCCCACGGTGGATTCCCCCACCGCGCTGGCCGCCGTGGCCGGCCTGTTGCAGGCCGTGGTGCTGGCCGTGCAGCTGAACACCGCCCAGCCCGCCGTGGGCACGTTGTTTGGCGGGCTGGCCGCGCTGGTACTGGCCTTCAACTGCCTGGGCAAACGCCTGCGCTCCACGGCCATCCTCGAAAACTTCCGCGTGGCGTCGGCCGGGCACGACCACTGCGCCGCCTACGTGCTGGGCGGCGACCATGAGGTTGCCTACAATATCACAAACGGCCTGGGCGAGGACGACCCCGCCATTCTTATCAGCCGCCCCACGGCGCTGGTGAAGGGCTTTTTGCGGCAGAGCTTCTCCCAGCGCTGGAGCGACCGCGTCGGCCGCATCCTTGGCTGGGTCATCCTGGCCGTGGCCGCGCTGGTGGGCGTGTTCTGCTATGTGCAGACAAAAGACCTTCTGCAGGCCATTTCCGCATTGTCCGCCGCCTTCTGCCTGGGCGCGCCCTTCTCTTCCACGCTGCTGGCCGCCGTGCCCAGCCGCCTCTTGCAGATGGGCACCTCCCGCGTGGGGGCCGTGGTTCCGGGCTGGTCGGCCATCGAAGAGCTGGGCGGCGTGAACGTCGTCATGGCAAACGCGCAGGACGTCTTCCCCTCCGGCAGCGTGCAGCTGCGGGGCATCAAGACCTTCGAAAAAGAACGGGTGGACCTCGCCATCCTGTATGCCGCCAGCGTGCTGGTGACGGCCTGCCCCACCCTGCGCGATGTGTTCCTTGGGGTCATCCAGGGCAAGAGCGACATGCTCTTCAAGGTGGACAACATCCTGGCCGAGCCCGGGCGCGGCTATTCCGCCTGGGTGGAGAACAACCGCGTGGTCATCGGCACCCGCGAGATGCTGCAAAAGCACGGCATCGACCCGCCCCCCGTCGAACTGGAGATGAAGTTCACCCAGGGGGGGCTCGTGCCCGTGTACCTGGCGGTGTCCGGCCGGCTGTTCGCCATGTTCATCATGTCCTACACGGCCGACAGCGAGGTGCAGGACACATTGGACGGCCTTGTGCAGAGCGGCGTATCGCTGCTGGTGAAGAGCGACGACATGAACGTGACGGGCGAGGTGATCGAGCGGGTATACAACCTGCCCACCGGCGTCGTCAAGGTGCTCACCAAGCGCGAGCTGGATCTGCTGGAACCGCTGCAGGCCTACCTGCCCGAGAGCGACGGCGCCATGACCCACATGGGCAGCTTCTCAAGCTTCATTGGCGGCATGCGGGCCGCCGCCGGCTGCGCCGCTGCCGAGCGGATGAGCGGCATCGTGCAGGCCGCGTCGGTGGCGCTGGCCTGCGTGCTGTGCTTCCTGCTGGTATACAGCGGCAGCCTGGCCGGTCTTGGTATCGGCATCGTGCTGCTGTACCAGCTGGGCTGGACGGTGCTGGTGAGCGCGCTACCCTTCGCGCGCAGATATTAGGTCTGTTTACAATCCAAACGCGCTTTGAGGGAACGGGAACGCAACTGGCATCTACCTTCCGCGCCGCCTCACACGCAA
>JAVBQQ010000046.1:0-12410 GCA_031548875.1 Oscillospiraceae bacterium | reverse complement strand
CACGATCAGCATCGTCGGCGGGATGAGCATGATGCACAGGGCAAATACCATGCTGATGACGCCCAGCGCGATGCTGAGCACCTTGATGTTCTTGATCCTGCCGATGTTGCGGCTGACGATGAGCTGGATGATGACGCCGAGAACCATGCCGGCGGTATAGATGGTGGAGACGACCTGTCCGCCGCCGTACATGTCGCCCAGGGCGTTCATCGGCCAGTTGGTAAAGACAACCATGGCCAGATACGCGAGGAACTGGTAGATGAGCAACATCCATCCCCTGAACCCGAAGTTGATACTCTTCTTTTGCTGCATGATTACACCCCTTAATACTTTTTTGCCCTTTCCCAAGGGCTGGGCCAAAAAAACAGGCGAACCGATTGGCATAAAATCCGTACCCACAGTCACATTATAACGCTGTCGGTTTTGCACGAGAAATGCCGTTTGGCGGGTGCGAGGTATAACCCGGCGGTTATGAATAGGGAAGATTAGATTAAAAGGGAAGCGGCCCGGGCAGATAACCGAGACCGCTTCCCTTTATATAATTGGAATCAAAACACAACGAAACGCTAATTTTGCGGGAACTGGCTGCCGGCGCCTTCGCCGGAAAAACGTGCGAGGAAGCGACGGGTGCGCTCCTCCCGGGGGTTGGAGATCACGTCCTCCGGCCGACCGTCCTCCACGATGATCCCCTCGTCCATGAAGATGACGTGGTCGGCCACGTCCCGTGCGAAGGCCATCTCGTGCGTGACGATGACCATGGTGGTCTTCTTCTCGGCAAGGCTGCGGATGACCCGCAGCACCTCGCCGGTCAGCTCTGGATCCAGCGCGGAGGTGGGTTCGTCGAAGCAGAGGATATCGGGGCGTAGCGCAAGGGCGCGCGCGATTGCCACGCGCTGCTGCTGCCCGCCCGAAAGCTGGTGCGGGTACGCCCCTGCTTTTTCGGAAAGGCCCATCTGGTCCAGCAGGGCGCGCGCCTCGCCCTCGATGTCCTTCAGTACGGCGCGCATGCCGCTGGCGCGGCTGTCCTTGCGGTCGAACTGCAGCAGCTCGCGCGCCAGCGTGATATTTTTGAGCACCGTGTACTGGGGGAACAGGTTGAACGACTGGAAAACCAGCCCGAAATGCAGCCGCTTTTTGCGGATCTCCGCCTCCTGCTGGGTGGCGGGGTCGGCGGTGTCGAACAACACCTCGCCCTTCACCCGGATGACGCCGGTGTCCGGCCGTTCCAGGAAGTTCAGGCAGCGCAGAAGCGTTGTTTTGCCCGAGCCGGACGAGCCGATGATGGCGAGCGCCTGCCCCTGCTCCAATGAAAAGCTGAGGCCTTTCAGGACCTCTGTATCCCCAAAGCGTTTGTGGATGTTTTCCACTTCCAGGATGGCCATGGTTGTATCTGTCCTTTCCCGCGCGCCAGCAAACAGGTACAGGTTACGCGACGAAGTAGTTCAGCTTTTTCTCCAGCCAGTTGAACAGCAGCGTGAGTGCGCCCACAAAGGCCAGAAAGAACAGGGCGGTGGCGAACAGCGGCCAGATGAGCCCCTTGGCCGCATTCTCCTGCGCCATCATGATGATCTCTTTGTTGGCGATGATGCGGGCGAGGGAGGTGTCCTTCACCAGCGTAATGACCTCGTTGGACATGGGGGGCAGGATGCGTTTGACCACCTGCAGCAGGGTGATGCGGAAAAAGATCTGGGGTTTCGTCATACCCAGCACCTGGCCGGCCTCGGTCTGCCCGCGAGGGATGCCCTGGATGCCGCCGCGGTAGATCTCGGAAAAATAGCAGGCGTAGTTGATGACGAAGGCCACCGTGGCGGCGACGAACCGCCCCTCGGCACCAGAGCCCCAGGGCGATTCCCCCCCCAGCAGGCCGGGCGCGAAGAAGATGATGATGATCTGCAGCATCAGCGGCGTACCGCGCACGATCCACACCACGGTCTTGGTGAACGCGGCCAGGGGCCTGAAGCGGCTCATGGAGCCAAACGAGATGACGAGCCCCAGCGGTAGCGCAAACAAAAGCGTGAGTAGGAACAATTCGCAGTTGAGCCAGAAGCCCTCGAACAGCCGCCCGATGATAACGGCAACATCATTCATAAGCAATGCCCCCGGATGAAAGTGCCCGCGGCGGGGTCAGATTTCCCGCCGCGGGTGGAACGTTCGATCAGGCAAGGTCCAGGCCGTATTTTTCGGCCAGCGCGTCGGTGGTGCCGTCGGTCTTCAGCTCGGCCAGCACGTCGTTCACGGCGGGGCAGATGTCCGAGCCCTTGCGGAAGGCGATGCCGTACTCTTCCACGGCCAGGCGGTCCTTGATCTCGAGGTTTTCGTAGTTCGTCAGCGGGCCGATCATCGAGTTGGCTAGCGTCAGGTCCAGTACGGCGGCGTCGGCAGTGCCGGAAGCCACCTCGATGAGGCAGGCGGTCTGCACATCCTTCTGCACATAGGTGGCCTTGGAGAGGCTCGCGTCGTTCTGGATGGCCTCTTCGCCGGCGCTGCCGGCTTCGGCGCACACAGCCTTGTCGGCCAGGGAGGAGGTGTCGGTGTACTCCGCATCCTTCTTCATCACCACCACCTGCGCGTTCTGCACGTATGGGTCGGAGATGGCCATCGTCGCCTTGCGGTCATCGGTGATGGTGAGGCCGTTCCAGATGCAGTCGATGCTCTTGGCGGACAGTTCCACCTCTTTGGTGTCCCAGTTGATCTCCACAAAGGTGGGTGTCAGGCCCAGCTTTGCGCACACGGCCTCGGCAAGCTCGGTGTCGAACCCGGTGAAATTGCCGTCGTCGTCGGTGTAGTTCATGGGCGCGTACACCGTGTAGCCGATGACCAGCTCACCCTTGTCCTGCACGTAGGCAAGGTCGCTCTCCGGCTCGGAGACCGAGGCGGCGGAAGAGGACGCGTCGGGCGTAGACGGCGCCGGAGTGGATGCGGGCGGGCTGCCCGAACCGCCACAGGCCGAAAGGGCGAGGCAGGTGACGAGTGCCAGGGCGAAAACAAGCAAGCGTTTTTTCATGATATGGGACCTCCTATACTGTGTGGACAATATCTGTCGATGAATGTCGATCCAGTTTATTATGTTACCATAATAAAGCAAGAAAGGGAAGATGGTTTTGGGATGTGGGTGCCGGCAGAAAGGGTCCGGCGACCCAAACCGCGCGATATCGCACAGGTAATTGTGCTATACTGCCGGCACAAACCGCCGGGAACCGCCCGCCGGAACAAACGGAGGTCTATTCGATGAGCATACAGATCAAGCGTATCTACGATCCTGTGGAGGAGGATGACGGCCAGCGCATCCTGGTGGACCGGCTGTGGCCGCGGGGCGTTTCCAAAGAGCGCGCCCATCTCTCGCAGTGGATGAAGGACGCGGCCCCCAGCGGGGAGCTGCGGCAGTGGTTCGGGCACGAACCCGCGCGCATGGATGATTTTGCAGCCTGTTACCGCCGGGAGCTTTCGCGGGACGCGGAAAAGCGGCAGGCGGTGCAAGAACTGCTGGCGCTGGATGCGGAGGGGCCGGTGACGCTGCTGTACGCGGCCAAAAGCCCCACGGTGAACCACGCGGCCGTGCTGAGGGACTTTTTACAGATGAAAGAAAAAGAGGCGGAATAGGCCGCCCTGCCGTCGCCCGAAACAGCGGAGCGCCCCCGGCGCGGACGCCGGGGGCAAATACGGAGGCAAAAGGATAAAGTCTTTACATGATGGGATCCATCGCGAGGGCAGGGTGGCCTTTTTCTTCCAGGAAGGCCAGCACCACCTCCGGGTCGTCTCCCACGTCTTCGTCGGCGATCTTGTCGATAAAGTCCGCCCCCAGGCCGAATTCTTCGCTCAGGGCGACGAAGTCATCGCGCAGGTACTCTTTCAGGTCCTTGGGCATCCAGCAGATGCGGGCCATGCCGCCGTCGCCGGAGATGAACTTGCGGCTGACGATGTACCGCCGCCCCACGCCCATGAAACCGGGCGTCTGCGCGCCGCCGCCCACGCTGCCGGCCAGCGTGGAGAAGCTCATGCCGCAGGGGGTAAGGCCGCCGTACTCACGGGTGGTGATCATCATCCCGTTCGCTTCAGGGAAGATGGCCAGGATGGCTTCGAAGCAACCGCAGGAGGTCATGGGCAGGTCGATGAAGCTGTACAGCGCCACCTCTTCCAGCTGCTTGTTGCTCTCGTTGTACACGTACTCGTTCACAGACGGGTAAATGCCCTTTACGGGGTCTGTGGGCTCGCCGCGCGCGATGGCCGTGTTGGGGCCGTTGGGGTCGATCTCGTAGCTGGCCTTGGCATCCAGCCAGTTCACCGCGCCGCACAGGCCCAGCCGCTCGGGCGTTACCACGCACAGGTGGCTGGGTGCAAAGCTCTGGCACAGCTTGCACGAGTAGAAGGTGTCGCACTTCTCGTCGGTCAGGCCGCGCATGCGTTCGTCGCGCTCGCCGTAGGTGGCGCGCGCCTTCTCGATCTCCGTATCCACGGCGGCCTGCTCGGTGAGGATGGTGACCTCCACGCGGTCCACGATGGCGGGGAACTCGTGCTTCAGCTTTGCGATGATGATCTCGCCCAGATGGCCAAGGCGGAAGCCCGCGGCGTAGGCGTTCTTGCTGATACGGATCCAGATGAGGTCGCGCTGGGCGTTGTGGAACAGGCCCTCGCCAAAGTTGACGATGTCATGCAGGCGGCGCTCCAAAACGCTCTCGAAGTCCTTCTGCATCTTGCGGCCGTACACCTTCACGCAGACGCCCAGCGGCAGCCGGCCGCCCTCTTCCACCTGGTCGATGTCCGGCCCCTGGATGGTGACCTTGCCGTCCTCGATGTGGTCGGCGTCCACCATGTCCACCCATTCAAAGGCCGTGGTGCGGTTGCCGCCGAACTCGCAGTGCATGTCCGCCTTGCGGATGCTCTCGCCCTCGAAGGCGGGGCCCATCATGATGGGAACGTCGATGTCCAGCGTGGTCACCTTGATGCCGCGTAGTTCCAGCGCCGTGGCCACCATCTTTTTGGGATCCGGCTCCGAGACGTACAGGTCGGGCAGTTCCTCCTCCAGCGGCTGGTCGGTCACCGTGGGGTGGTTCAGGTACATGGCGCCGAACTCGGCGGCCACGCGCACGTCGTCCTGGTTGCCCAGCGCGAGCACAAAGGCGCGCACGCGTTTTTTCTGGTACTCGAGGTGGGCTTCCAGATCGCCGCCCGGCACGCCGCCAAAGGCGAGACCGGCGCGCAGCGCATAGTTCACCGCGTGGATGACCTGGGTGAAGTTGCCCAGAGGAAAGGCGATGTAGTCCACGCCCAGCGTGAGGCCGGCGTCCAGCAGCTGCTCGATGATCTCGTTGGAGAGCATGATCATCAGGCCCTTGCCCTGTAGGTTGCGGAAGATGTCTACCGCTGTCTCGGTGTCCTTGGCCTTGCCGATGATGACCGCGAAGCCGGGGATGGTGAAGTCCACCAGCTGGATGCCGAAGCGGCGGAGGATGGGATCGGTGAGGAAGCCGGTCCAGGGCGCCTCGTACGGCTCGCCGTCCAGGTAGTTCACCGCCTCGATGATCTCGGCCGCGTACAGCGTGGCCTTGCCGTTCAGCTTTGCGCCTTCCAGTGTGAAGTCCGGCCGGATGTATTCGGTCTTGGCGCGGTTGAGGATGGCGGGCAGCTGGCCCAGTGTTTCCACCTTGATGCCGTCCAGCGCGTAGATGACCGGGAGGTAGTAGGCCGTTTCGGGGTAGCCCACGGCGTGGTCCTCCCCAAACTCGGCAATGGCCTGGTCCAGGCGGATCTGCGCGTAGCTGGTGGCCGTCACGGCACCCTCATATGCTTCTGTGAACAGTTTGTTCGTTTTCTCTGCCATATCTCTTTTCTCCCCCCTTACCCTTCGTACATCATGTTGGTGCCGGCGCCGTAAGCGGCAGCAGCCTTCTCGTGCACCTTGAGGCGCCACGCCCGCTTTTCCAGCCGGTGCACAAGATCTGCGGCGGCCTTTTCGGGGTCGGGCTCGAAGATGAAGTACCCGCCGAACACGTCGCGCGCGGCCTGGGTGACGAGGTCGTACACCAACGGGCTGCCCTCAACGGGAGGCAGCACGCCCACCTGGCAGGGGATGCCCATGGCCACCACCCACGAACCAATCGAGATGGCCTTCTCGCTCATGGCTTCGGGCGCGGCGGCCACGAAGGGAAGCTGCGCCACCGAGACGCCCATCTGCTGTGCCATGTGGTGCCACAGCTGCTGGATGCGGCTGTTGTCCACGCAGCTGCCCATGTGGAAGACGAGCGGCAGGTGCGTGCCAGAGGCGTCTTCAAGCCGTTTGATGAGGGCCTTCAAGCCGGGGCCAGCGTACTTTTCCACGCCCTCGGGGCTCATGAAGCCGGCCTTGCAGAAGGCGCCGGCAGAGCAGCCGGTGGACACGAGGAACACGTCATTTTTGGCCAGTTCTTCGGCGATCTTCAGGATGGAAGCGTCGTGCTCCACCTTCTGGTTGTTGCAGCCGGCAAAGGCGCACACGCCCTTGATCTCGCCGTTTTTGATGGCCTCGGTGAGCACGCTGATGGGTGCCTCGGGGCAGACCTTGCCAAACAGTTCCATCATGGCCTCGAAACTGAAACCGCCGATGACGTCCTTTTCAAACTGCGGGATGTGGATGAGGTCCTCGCGGCGCTTGTCGAAATTATCGATGGCCATGCGGATGATCGTCTTGGCCGACTCCATGGCCGTTTCGGGGTTGAATTCCACGTGGGCGGCGCCGGGGATCTTGGAGAACTTGATGGTGGAGATGACCTTCGTGTGGTAGCAGGTGGCCACCTCCTGCACGCCGGGGGCGATGCACTGCACGTCCACCACCATCGCGTCCAACACGCCGGTCATGATGGCGAGCTCTTGGCTGCCAAAGTTGGTGGCCATGGGCACGCCCTGGCGCATGAGCACCTCGTTGCCAGTGCAGCAGATGCCCACGAGGTTGATACCCGCGGCGCCTTTCTCTTTGGCCTCGCCCTGCAGGTCCTCGGCCGCGGCCACGATCATCTCGCTAAGCACCGGGTTGTGGCCGTGCACGGCGATGTTCACCTGCTCTTTTTTCAGCGCGCCCAGGTTCGCCTTGGTGTTCACAGGCTCCGGGGTGCCGAACAGGATGTCCGAAAGGTCGGTGGAGATGCTCATGCCGGTGAAGTCGGCAAGGCCGGCCTGCAGGCCGCCGAAGATGATGTTCACGGGATCCGCGTCGGTGCCCATGTGCGTCTGGTGCAAAAGCTGCACAACGCTGCGGTCGATGGCCGGGGGGCTGATGCGGGTCTTTTTGAACTTCTTCTTGCGCTCGTCGTCGATGTTGGTGTCCAGCCAGGTGCAGGGCTCGGCGGTGTGCTTGCCAAAGTCGTCCAGCGCTTTGATCGCCACGTCCTTGGCGACCTCCACGTCCGGGCGGCCCTCCCATTCGATGCCCACCTTGTCGGCCACCGCGTGCAGCTTGTCGCTGTCCTTGATGCGGTAGTCCGGCGCCTTGCCCTCGGCGGTTTCCAGCAGTGTGTGGGCGATCTCGCGCCCGTGGTCGCTGTGGGCGGAAGCACCGCCCGCGATGAGGCGGACGATGTTGCGCGCGACGATGGTGTAGTCCCGCGCGCCGCAGATGCCGCGGTCGGCGCCGGCCTTTGTGGGGATGACGCGGCAGGGGCCCTGGATGCAGATCTTGCAGCACACGCCGGTGATGCCGAACTTGCACTGGGGCTGCTGGGCCAGGTAGCGGTCAAACTGGGTGGAGATGCCCATGTCCTTCGTAAAGTCCAGCATCTCTATGGCCGCGGGGTCTATGGTGCGGTATTCGCTCATGTGTACCTCCCTTAAAATACAGGCGTCTTACAGGATGGCGTAGCGCGCGGCCTTGTACAGGTCTGCGTACGAATCGCAATAGATCTCTTTGTTCAGCAGCACGCGGGCGGTTGCCACGGCGTCCATCAGCTCGGTGTCGTCGGCGTCTGCAATGGCCGAGTCCAGCCCCGCCGCCATTAGCATCACGATGGCCGTGCGGTTGATGATCTTGCGGTGGGCGCAGCGCTGCGAGGTGTTGGAGAGGCCGCAGGTTGTCTTGGGGGGCGGGTCGGCCATCAGCTTTACCTGGCGCAGCGTCTCCATCGCCTCCATAAAGTGGTCCTGCGCCACGTTCACGGGCAGCAGCAGCGGGTCGATGTACAGGTCTTGCATGGGCAGGCCGAACTCGTCGGCCGCGGCCACCAGCTCCATGGCCAGCGCCACCCGGTCGTCGGCAGATTTGGGGATGCCGGAGTCCTCGCTCATGGCCAGGCCGATGACCTTGGCGTTATATTTGATGGCCATGGGGAACACCCGCTCGATCTTGTGGCGGTCGGCGTGGCAGGAGTTGATCATGGCCGGCACACGGCACATTTCAAGCCCCATCTCGATGAGGTCGTAGTTGGTCGAGTCGAGGCAGAGAGGGGTGTCCACCGCGCTCTGGGCGGCCTCGATGAGGAACTTCATCGCGCTGAAGGCGTCCTCCGCGCTGGCGCCCACGTTGATGTCAAGAAAGGCCGCGCCCTTCTCGGTCTGCTGCACCGCCCAGTGTTTCACAGCGGCGGGGTCCTTGTTGATGATAGCCTCTTTGATGTCCGTGAACATCCCATTGATGCGCTCGCCAATGATTTCCATTCGCTATCTCCTCTTTATTGTTTTTGTTGTGTTAAGATGCAGGATGCAAGTTTAACAGGCGCAGGCAGCCACCACTCTTCCGGCCGGAACATCACGTTACTCCAGCGTGAGCCGGCCTGCACGGTGGTGTCCGTCCGCACCTTGCTGGCTGGCTGTGGTGGATGCATTGGTTTACGCCTTCACGGGTTTCATCAGGTCGTCTATCTGCACGCGCACTGTCTTCATCGCGTCAGGATGGCGCATCACCAGGATGTCGATGCCCGCCTGCATCAGCGAGGTGGCGGTCACCGTCTCCCACAGTACGCCGCGCTCGGTGGCGTCGCCCCATTTGGGGAAGTCCGTCTCGAGGGCGCTTGCCTCCTTGGCTTTCCAAGCCTCGGCGCCGATGAAGCCGATGACCGGCATGGCCAGCATCTTGTCGCCCTGCAGGGCGCCGATGCGGCCGCGCTCCATCACCGAGTAGGAGTATTCGAGGCCGTAGCCAAGGCCGCCGATGGACGGGTCGATCACCACGCGGTTCATGGGCATGTTCATCTCGCTTACCATGATGTTGATCTGCTTGCAGATGTTGATGTCCAGCGGGGAGGAGGAGATGAGCGTGTGGCCGTGCACCATGCAGGCCGCCGTGTAGGTGGCGTAGTTCTCCTGGCCGGCCAGGCCGATGAGCAGGTTCTCGCCCGCATAGTCTTCAGCTACTTTGGCGATGAGCGGTTTGTCGTATTCATCGGTGCCGCAGCCCTGCACGCCCACGGGGCAGTCCACGGCCTTGAGCACCTCGCCTACGGTGGCCGCACACTCGTCCACCGAGCGGCCGCCGTTGTCCGGGTCTACCGATTCCAACTTCAGGTAGATCATGTCCGCGCCCAGCTCCACGGCCTTTTTGGCCCACGCGGCGGGGGAGGACAGCACATCGCCCCAGGCTTCGCGCAGGGCGGGGGCCCACTCGGTGGGGTCGCGGTCCAGCACTTCGGCCGCGATGATGGCGCGGTTGGGCTCGGCGCCCTCGTAGTTCTGGAAGGGCAGGCAGCCCTCGCCCCCCACGGTGATGGTTGCTTTGCGGGTGCCCCCGTTCTCGCTGGTGGCGCCCAGCACCACCTCGCCAATGGCGGCGGAGCTCTTCTCGATCAGGTACGGCATGGCAACATTCCTCCTATCGTTGTGTCCAATATCTCGTTGGCGGCGGCCACCACGGCCGCGTCGGCGGGCAGCTCGTACAAGGGCCTGCCCGCAAGTTCATACTCGGTGAGCTGTGCGTCCTCGGGCATGCGCCCGGCTACCGGCAGGCCGATCTTCTGCACCTCGGCCTCCAGCTGGGGGCTGTCCCCCTCGCGGGTGCGGGTGAGGATGAGGTAGACGTTGTGCACCGGCACCTTCAGCTCTTTGGTGAGCTCGTACACCCGCCCGGCGCTGCGCACGCTGCGCAGCGAAGTGTCGCTGAGGATGAACAGCGCGTCCACATTGTCCACCGTGGTGCCCCGGCTGATGTGCTCGAGGCCGGCCTCGTTGTCCAGCACGACGGTCTTGTAGTTCTGCGAGAGCCGGGACAGGTGCTTTTTCAGCACGTTGTTGGGGAAGCAGTAGCAGCCCGGGCCCTCCGGCCCGCCCATGGCCACCAGGTCGAAGTTGTCCGCTTCGGTAAGCGAGGCGTTCAGCTTGTAGCTGATGAACTCGTCCTGGCTCATGTTGGTGGGGATGCCGTCGATCTCCTTGGTCTGGGAGATGATGTCTGCAATGGTGCCGCCCGTCACGTCCACGCCCAGCGCTTCGGCGAGGTTGGAGTTGGGGTCGGCGTCCACCGCGAGGATGGGCGTTTCGCCCTTTTGTATCAGCCAGCGGACGAGCAGCGCGCAGAACGAGGTTTTGCCCACGCCGCCTTTGCCGGCCACCGCGATCGTGAATGCCATAAGAGGGGGTTCTCCTTTGCTGAAAGGCTGGCGAAAAATTGAAAACACAGCCTTTTTTTAGATGTTCTTGTAAAAATCCAGTTCGGTGTGGGGCAGGAAGCAGGCCATGGTGAATTCCTCCATGAACTCGCCCCCCACCGAAAGTTCGCAGTTGGTGATGGCGGCGGCCGTTTCGGCCGCGTCCGCCGTGCGGTCGCACAAGACGCGCAGTGCGCCGGCCAGCGAGCTGTTGCCCATGTACTCGAAGGCGTTTTTGGCCAGCGGCGGGAACATGCCGATGTTGGTGGCGCTGCCGATGCTGAGGTGGCGGCCGAACCCGCCAGCGATGTACACGTGGTCGAGACTGGACGGGGCCAGGCCCAGTCGGCCCAGCAGCACCCGCACACCGGCGTAGATGGCGGCCTTTGCGCGGATGAGGTTCTGGATGTCCGACTGATTGATGCAGACGCCCGGCGCGAGGCAGGCCTCCTGCTTGCCGCCAGTGAACCGGCCCGAGCGGTCGATGGCTCCCTGCTGCAAAAGGGCCGAGAGCAGCGAGATGAGCCCAGAGCCACAGATGGATTTCGCTTCGGTGCCCGGCCCGCCGATCACGTCGTACACAAGGTGCCCCTTGTGGTGGTGGACGTTGTCCACCGCGCCGCGCACCGCGCGCGAGCCGCATGAAATACCCGAGCCCTCGAACGCCGGCCCCGCGCTGCACGCGCAGGCCATCATGAAGCCCTCGCCCGCCAGCACCATCTCGCCGTTCGTGCCCACGTCCACCAGCAGGTTGAGGCCCGGCTTGTTCGCGAGGTCCAGCGCCAGCACGCCGGCGGTGATATCGCCCCCCACATAGGAGGAGACGCCCGGCAGCACCAGCACCCGGCCCCGGGGCAGGATGGGCAGGCCCAGTTCGCCCGGGCGCAGGACGGGATATTGCGTCGCGACGGGCACGTAGGGCTCCCGGCGCAAAAAGTCGGTGGGCAGGTCGAGCAGGAAATGGCTCATCACCGTGTTGGCGGCGATGGTCATGAACGGGATGCGCGCCGCCGGGATGCCGGCGCGGCCTGCCAACGCCTTTACCGAGCCTGAAATGGTGTCCAGGATGAGCCGCTGCAGTTCCTTGGTGCCGCCGGGGTTCTCCTCGGTATACACGATGCGGGAGATGACGTCCGAGCCGTGTTCCGCCTGGGGGTTGGGCACGCCTTCGGTGTCCAGCACATAGCCGGTGGCAAGGTCGCAAAGGGCGGTTACCACCGTGGTGGTGCCCACGTCCACGGCGATGCCGTACAGCGCGTCGTCCGAGAAGGAGAGCACCGTTGCGCCGCCGTCCTCGTACACCACCACGCAGGGGATGTGCCACTCACCCGCCCGCAGGCGGTGGGGCAGTTTTGGCAGGGCGCCGGCCTCGATGCGCACCTTTTCGGCGGGCAGGCCCAGCGTTCCGGCCAGCGCCTCGGCGACGCGGGTGGCGTCGCTCGCAGCGTCGTCCAGCGTGGGGGGCGAAAGCGTGAGTTGCACCTTCTCCACCCGCGGCAGAGCGTTGCTGCCTGCGTCATAGGCGCGCACGTCGGTGAGCACCAACTGGCCGGACAGGCGGGACGCGTCGGGCACGTGGATGGTAAGGTCCCCCTCCACGGGCGTCACGCAGGCGCGCACCGGTTTGCCGTTTGCCAACACGATGCACCGGCCGCACGCCCCCCGGCCCCCGCAGGGCTGGGTGAGGAAGATGCCGGCCTCCTGCGCGGCGTCGGCGATGGTGACGCCGGCCTCCACCTGCAGGCGGGTATCGTCCGGCAGGAAGTGCAGATTATGCTTAGGCATTGGCGAAGTTGGCCTTGGCAAAGGCGGGCAGGCCGGATGCCTCGTTGGGGGCGATCATCACCTTCCAACCCGTCTTTTCCTCGA
>JAVBQQ010000078.1:0-5626 GCA_031548875.1 Oscillospiraceae bacterium | reverse complement strand
GGCTTACAACGCCCTTGCCCCCCGACCGCGGGTTTTTGGGCTTTTGGCCTTCCCGGCGCGCCGCCGGCGGGCGGAGGTGGTCCAAGGAACACCGCTGGCCGCGGGGGGCGGGGGGCCCCGGCGGCGCGAACGAAGGGAGGGGTGCCAGATGGCGACGCCGCATATCTCGGCCGAGCCGGGCGAGGTGGCCCGCACAGTGCTGATGCCGGGCGACCCGCTGCGCGCGAAGTTTATTGCCGAGCGATATTTAGAGAGGCCTGTCTGCTTCAACGAGGTGCGTGGGATGTTGGGCTACACGGGCGGCTACCACGGTGCGCAGGTGAGCGTGATGGGCAGCGGCATGGGCATGCCATCCATGGGCATCTATGCCTACGAGTTGTTCGCCTTGTACGGGGTGGAGAGGATCATCCGCATCGGCAGCGCGGGGGCGTATGCGCCGGAACTTGCGTTGTTTGACCTGCTGCTGGCGACGGGCGCCTATAGTGAGAGCAGCTTTGCGCGCGTGCAGAACGGTTTTGAGGGCGACGAACGCCTGCCCGACGCGGGATTGTGCGACGCATTGCGAGCGAGTGCGGGGCGCCTTGGGCTGCCGCTGTGCGAGGGGAAGGTGCATTCGAGCGACGTGTTCTACCGCTTGGGCGAAGCAAAGCCGGGCGAAGCGGCTTACTGGGAGACGCTGCGGGACGCGCGCGGATGCCAGGCCGTTGAGATGGAGAGTTTTGCGCTGTTCCAGTGCGCGGCGGCCACGGGCAAAGCCGCGGCCTGCCTGTTGACCATCAGCGACAGTTTTGTGTGCAGTGAGGCCGCCGACAGCGCCCAACGGGAACAGAGTTTCACCGCCATGATGGAGGTGGCGTTGGGGGCCGTGCAGGCGACGGAGGACGCCGGTCGAGCCGCAGCGCAGATGTGGCAGCAGTGAAGAAGAGAGGGGAGGCGGCATGGCGATGGGACAGCCGGATATGGATATGAACGCGCTTGTGCGCGCGGCGATGGAGGCCCGCGAGGGGGCGTACGCGCCCTACTCGGGGTTTGCCGTGGGTGCGGCGCTGCTGGCGGAGGACGGGCGCGTGTTTTGCGGCTGCAATGTGGAGAACGCCGCCTATGGGGCCAGCTGCTGTGCCGAGCGGGTGGCGCTGTACAAGGCGGTGAGCGAAGGAGTGCGGCGTTTTACGGGGATTGCCATCGCGGGCGGGTGTAGTTCCGCCAAAGGTGGAACTACCGAGTCCGCCCTTGCTGAAACTGCCGGAGACGGGCCGGAAGCCGGCGTTTTGGGGGCCTGCCCGCCCTGCGGGGAGTGCCGCCAGGTGTTGAGCGAGTTTTGCGGCGCAGAGCTGCCAGTTGCCCTGGCGACGGGCGGCGGAGCCTATGAGCTGCACACGCTGGGAGAGTTGCTGCCGCTGGCGTTTGGGGCCGCGTGCATAGGATGACGGACAGAGGACTGTTACTATTTGTAACGGCATTGTAATGTCTGGGCGCTTGCGCATCCCGGCGGGCACAGGGTAAGATAAGAAGCAGAGGAACCGGCTTTTTGCCGGGGTATGGAGAGTGAACGTTTGAAACGGACCCGCCTGATTTCTGTATTGCTGCTGACAGTGTTTGTGGCAGCCGGCTGCTTTGCGGCCGGCTGCTCTTCGGCGTTGCCCGACACGACGACGGACACGGCGGGACCTTCAGACGCGGCCTATGCCACGCAGGAGATGAGCGCGGCGGGAGCGGATATTGCACTGGTGGGCAGCAACGAGACGCTGGATGGCTCGTTTGCACAGGCGGCGCTGGGTGCGATTGGCAAATTTGCCGGTGAAGAGGGACTGAGCAGCGGCGTGTACCGCGCCGACGGCGGAGATGTGGATTCGCTGCTGGCCAACATTGAGCTGGCGGCCAAGGGCGGGGCCCAGCTGGTCGTGCTGGCAGGGGCGGACCTTGCCTCCGGCGCCGCTCGGGCGCAGCAGGAGTACCCGGACATCAGCTTTGTACTGCTGGGTATGGGCAGCGGCGTGGAGCCGGATACAAATGGCGTGCGGGTGATTTTTTCGCCCGAGCAAGGCGGCTGGCTGGCCGGGTATGCCGCCGTATGGGAAGGGTATGCGTCGATTGGCTGGCTGCAGAGCGAGGACGAATTTGCCCGCCGGGAGACGTTTGGCTATCTGTTGGGTGCGCAGGCCGCCGCCCAGGATATGGACCTGGCTGATGCGAGCGTGATGGCGACAGCCGGCCGTGCAGACGCGCAAGGGACGCAGGGCGGCACGGGGGAAACGGCCAGGGATACCGACTGGCGGCAGGTGACAGACGCGCTGTATGGCCAAGGGGTAGAGCTGGTGTTTGCAAATGTGGCCGCCGCGCAAGACGAAGTGTTACGGGCGGCGCAAACGGCAAACGGGATGATGATTGCGCTGGGCGGCGAGGATGAAGGCGCGAAGGCGCAGGTGTTGGTGCGTGTGAAATATGACCCGGCGCCCATATTGACCAGCCTGCTGGAGGGCTGGCGGTCGGGCCGCTTTGTGGGCGGCGGCGAAGCTGTGGCCACCGTGGGCAACGGGGGCGTGGGGCTGGACCTGACGACCGGCGAGCTGGAGCGGCTGGACAGCGGCGTGTATGAAGGCCTGGTGGACCGCTTCCGCTACGGGACATTGGCCACCGACCTTGCGCGGGCGCTTGCGGCGGGCGGGGACGAGAACCTGCCCCTGTCGGCCGAGCCGTGGCTTTCAGCGCTGCAGCTGGCGCCGCCCGAGCCGCCCGACGACAGCAGCGGCCCGGAAGGGGTGGCTTCGGGCACGAGCGCGGGCTGACAAGAAATGACAAAAATAGTGCAAAGCTGCACGATTTTAGATTTGGGACGAGCACACATAGAAAAAATAACAAAGCTGCCCACGCGGGCGGCTTTGTTGTTTGCGAATACGGCATTGGTTGAAAGCGACAAACATTCGAAGCGCAGAGAAAAAAGACGTCAAATCTTGATATTGCCAAAGATGATGTGCTACTATTGTGGCGCTGTACAATTTTAGGAGGGAAACAAAATGAAAAAAACTCGTATTTTTAAAGGCGCGCTCGTGCTGATGGCATCCCTGATGGTGCTGATGGCGTTTGCCGGTTGCCAGAAGGCGGCGGCCGAAGATGTGAGCAAGGTGGAAGAGGGCGTGTCGGCGGCGGTTGACACGGTGAAGGACGACGCAGAGAAGGTCGCCGGCGACGTGGAGGAAGACGCCCAGATCGTCTGGACCAAGGTAAAGGACGGTTTTGCCGAGGTGAAGACCGAAGCCGGCAAGCTGACCGACGACGCTGAGGCCGACCTGAGCAAGGCTGTGGCGACTGCTGAGGAGGACCTAGGCAAGGCCGAGACAGCCATTGGCACCGAGGCCGGAAAGCTGAGCGACGACGCCAAGAGCGCTGTGGAAAAGCTGGAAGAGAGCTTTGGCAAGCTGAAGGCCGAGGCCGAGAAGCTGGAAGGTGAAGCAAGCGCGGATATCCACGCGGCGATTGCCAAGGTGGAGACCGCGATTGCCGACCTGAAGGCGAAGTTCTGATCGAAGGAATGTACATGCCGCGCATGGGTGCGGCGGACATGGAAAAGCCCGTCCGAAAGGACGGGCTTTTTGTCGCATTGATTTGGGATGTGGTTCAGGGCTTTTTCTTCTGGGCTTTGAGCCGCTGCTCGTGGTTCAGCACCCTTTTGCGGATGCGGATGGACTGCGGGGTGACCTCGACAAGCTCGTCGGGGGCGATGAACTCGAGGCTTTCCTCGAGGGAGAGGCGGGTGGGGGGCGTGAGACGCAGGGCGTCGTCGCTGCCCGACGCGCGGACGTTGGAGAGGTGCTTTGTCTTGCACACGTTGACGGTGATGTCCTCCGCTTTGGGCGAGACGCCCACCACCATGCCGGCGTACACCGCTTCGCCCGGGCCGATGAACAGACGGCCGCGGCTTTGGGCCGCGTGCAGGCCGTATGGCACGGCGTCACCGGTCTCGTAGCTGATGAGGCTGCCGCCCGAACGGGTGGGCAGCTCGCCCTTGAAGGGGGCATAGCCGGCGGAAATGGTGTTCATGATGCCCTCGCCGCGCGTGTCGGTAAGAAACTCGTTGCGGTAGCCGAACAGGCCACGGCTGGGGATGTTGTACTCCAGCCGCAGGCGGCTGCCGTCGCCGATGGGGGCCAGGTGCAAAAGCTCGCCCTTGCGGGCGCCTAGCTTCTGCATCACCGCGCCCTGCCAGGCTTCAGGTACGTCCAGGATGAGCGTCTCCATCGGCTCCATCGTCTGGCCGTCTTCCTCGTGCAGGATGACCCGCGGGGAGCCGACGGCGAACTCGTAGCCCTCGCGGCGCATCGTCTCGATGAGGATGGACAGGTGCATCTCGCCACGGCCCATGACGCGGAAGGAGTCGGTGGTGTCGCCGTCGGACACGCGCAGGGCCACGTCGCGCAGCACCTCGCGCTGCAGGCGCTCGCGGATCTGCCGGCTGGTGACGAGCGAGCCCTCGCGCCCGGCGAAAGGAGAATCGTTGACGAGGAAGGTCATCTCGACGGTGGGCTCGTTGATCTTGACGAAGGGCAGGGGGGCGGGCTCGCCCGGGGCGCAGACTGTGTTGCCGATGCCCACGTCGGAGATGCCGGCGAAGGCGACGATGTCGCCCGCTTTGGCCGACTCCACCGGAGCGCGGCCCACGCCGTCGAAGGCGTAGAGCGCGGTGACCTTGCCCTTTTGGGCGAGGGTGTCGTCGTGCCAGTCGCACAGGAGGACCTCGGCGCCGGTTTGCAGGGTGCCGTTCTCGATGCGGCCGATGCCGATACGGCCGACGTAGTCGTTGTAATCCACGCTGGAGGCCAGCAGGGCGAGAGGGGCGTCCGGATCGCCCTGCGGGGGCTTCACGTATTCGACGATGGTCTCGAAGAGGGGTTTGAAGTCTTCGCCGGGCACCTCGGGCGCGTAACTGGCCGTGCCCTCGCGGCCGGAGGTGAAGACCATGGGCGCGTCGAACTGTTCGTCGGTGGCGCCGAGGTCGAGCAGGAGCTCGAGGATCTCGTCCACGACCTCTTTGACGCGAGCGTCGGGGCGGTCCACCTTGTTGATGACGATGACCAGCGAGAGGTTTTGGGCAAGGGCCTTTTCCAGCACGAAGCGGGTTTGGGGCATGCAACCCTCGGCGGCGTCGACCAGCAGCAGCACGCCGCCCACCATCTTGAGCACCCGTTCGACTTCGCCCCCGAAATCGGCGTGGCCGGGGGTGTCTACGATGTTGATTTTGAGTGGCTCGCTTGCGCCTTCGGGCGTATACCAGATACCGGCATTCTTGGCCAGGATGGTGATGCCGCGCTCGCGCTCGAGGTCGCCCGAGTCGAGCACGCGCTCGGTGACGTCGGCCCCGGCGCGGAAGGTGCCGCTTTGGGCGAGCATGGAATCGACCAGGGTGGTTTTGCCGTGGTCGACGTGGGCGATGATGGCGATGTTGCGCAGGTCGTCTCTTTGCATAGGGGCAGGGCACCTCGATTGTGTAGTTTTTAACAATTCAGTTTATCATGTTTTGTGGAAGAAGACAATAGAGAAAAGCGCCCCCCCGGATGGCGGGGCGCGTTGGGTGGGTGAGCTGATTCCGTAGAGGTTGGGGTTATAGTAAGACCAATTTTCATCGTTGAAT
>JAVBQQ010000057.1:0-10917 GCA_031548875.1 Oscillospiraceae bacterium | reverse complement strand
GAGCAGGTAGTTGTTCTGGTACTGGTGCTTCATCAACTTTGCCTTGCGCAGGCCCTTCAGGATGGTGCGCAGCAGGATGGCCAGCACGCTGCCAACGATGAAGTTAAAGCCCCACAAAAGGGTGGAGATGGTTTTGGCAACGCCGTCACCCAGCGGCGCCACAGCCGAAGAAAGGCCCCAGGTGACCAGGTAGGTAGCGAGGTAGACAAGCAGCACCAGGGCAATCTGGATGCTCAACCGGTCCACCGATTCGGAGATGGGCGTCTCGTCCTTGTCCTGGAAGGTCTCTACCGTCACCGAGCCGGATATCTCCTCCTGTGTGCGCGTGGTCAGCCTGCCCTTGCGCGCCATCACATTGAGGTAGATGATGCCCACGACGCAGGCCGAAAGATAGCCCGCAGCCGCGATGGACAGCCCGAACGAGCGCCCGCCCACAAAGCCCAGCGCTTCGTAGGTAGAGCCGATGTTGTTGGCTTGGCCGGGGCCTTGGCCATAGCCCATGGGCAGCAGGATGCCCGCCGCTTTGAAAAAGTCCGGCATGATGGTATACGCAACACCCAGCGATATGGCGAGCCCCAATATGCCCTGCACCACATAGCAGCTGGCGATGAGCGCGCCGCTCTTCACGCCGTCCAGCCGGGTTCCCATCTTCTTTTCGCTGGGCACCTGCATGGAGAGTGCGATGAACCCCAGCGCCACGCCGTGGTAGGTGATCATCTCCAGCACCTTGATATCGATGGGGAGGACGCCGCTCACCCGCAGGGCCAGCAGCAAAAAGCCGGCCAGCACGGCGGTGGGGATAAGACTTTTCCGCACAAAGCCCACCTTGCGCCGCAGCACGTTTGCCAGCAGCAATACCCCGGCAATGATGCCGAACTGCAGGATTAATGCCCACAGCTCCGTGTTCGTGTTTGAAAAGTTCAATGCGATTCCCCCCCTGCGCACGTGTTGCCGTGCGCTTTCCTCCTGTTTTTGCAGGTCTGGTACAGATGCATATATTTCAGCGCGCTGCGCGGATGGCCCGACCGTACCTCGAACTGCGCGCCGCTTGCGCTGGAGAAGGTCAGGGTCATACGGCCGGTGACGGCCATGTCGGTGATGGACTCGAGTGGGAAGGCCCGCGTGCCCAGCCGCAGTTCGCCGCATCCCATGGAAAGGGTGGCCGTCTCCAGCAGTTCCACGCCCACACAGGGGTCTATCGCGTACAGGCTTTGGGCTTCATCTTCGAACAGCTGCCCCTCTTGTGCCTTGGCGGCAAGCACCGCCAGTTGCTCCTGCTGCCAGGCGTCCCAGGCGTCCACCGCATCAAAAGGCAGGCCTTCGCCCCGCAGCATGCCGTATTCGTCGTACCGCCCGGCCAGGCCGCAGTTGCAGGCGAAGCTGTCGCCCCGAGAGATGAGCGTGCCAAAGCGGCGGCAGGCGGGGCAGAGATAGAGCGTGATTTCCAACCATTCGGCAAGGGCCTTGCCCGCGTAGCGCACCGGCTGCGCCCGCTGGCGGGCGTAGGCGTCCTCGTACAGGTCCTGCGCAATGTGCTCGTTGATGGCGTCGGCGCTCATGCCGGCCAGTTCTTCGGCCGCGTAGTGGCCTACCACCCGGCCGGTGATGGGTCCCTTGCGGCGGGTGTGGCCCCAGCGCGGCCAGGCCAGGTACCCGCCCTCGATGCGGAAGGTGATCAGGTCCGCCCCGCCGGACTTGGCCAGCTTGCCGGTGGCAGCCACAAAGGGCAGCGTGGTGCCGCTGAAAGTACGGTTGCCCTCGGGAAAGATGCACACGTTTTGGCCGCTGCGCAGCGTGCGCAGGATGTCCTTCGTGGTGGAAACGCCGGTAGTGCCCTTCACACGGGGGATGAGCCCGAAAAAGTACTGCAGCAGGCGGGAGGCAAACCCCCAGCGGAAGGTGTGTTCGCTGGCCACAAAAGCCATGGGTTTTGGCATGGCCACGCCCACGAAGATGGGATCATAGTCCGTGGTGTGGTTGGCCAGCACCAGCGCCGCACGTCCGGTGTTTTCGGCCGGCTGCCAGTGGTAGTTCAGCAAGATTTTTGCAAAAGGCGCAGCGGCCCTGTACAAGAACTTATAGGTTTGGATATTCCGCTTGTTCAGTTCCACTATGCTCCCCCAGTGGTGTCGCCGGCATCGGGCAGCGGTTGCGTATCCTTCAGCACCGCCTGCACGATGTAGCGTTCGTCGCTCGAATCGTAGGAATTCACACAGGTGACCAGCGTGACCACCCGGTCGTCGTCTGCAAGATTTGCGCCCTCGCTGTTCATCGCCGCGCGGAAGGCCGCCTCCGCGTCTTCGCCCCGCCACACCTGCTGGGCGTCTTCTGCCACGTTCGCCTGGCGCGCCACATACACTTCGTACACGTGGACGCCCTCCTCGTTCACGATGAGCAGCTCCTTGTGCTCATCCAGCCAGCCAGCCTTCTCCACAAACTTTGCCAGCCCCGCGAACATAGATCCGTCCTTCATGTGGTGGCCGTAGATGATGCTGTTGGCCATCGAGAGATCCGGCTCGCAGCCGGCGTCCAGATAGATGGCGCCGGTGGAACCGGTATTTTTCTCGAAGCTATATGAAAGGTATGTCTCATTGTCGGTGGTTTGTACGAGTGGATAGTCTATCTTTGTGCCCGGCACTTGGATCCACCCGATGCAGTCGGGATTGATCTCCTTCATGCGGGCCAGTTTGGCGGCCCAGTCCACCACCTCTTCGCCCGCCACGCTCGTGACGAACGAGTTTTGCAGTGGGGTATATTCACCTGCACCTGCGCGGTATTTCTGGGTGGACACAAGCAGCCCGATGATGGCTACCGCCACGCCGCACACGCATACGCCCAGCAGCACGTTCAGCAGGACGGAGCCGCGCTTTTTGGGGGAATGGGTTGTGTGGCCCCCTGCCGGCGCGCTTTGGGCGGCGTCTTGCGATGTGCCGGTGCCGCTTTTGTACACCTGTTTTGGAGATGTGCCGGGGTTCGGGGTCTTGCGCTCGTCGCTCATGAGGTCTCCTTACTGTTGCCGGGGTCGGGCGGGGGCAGAGGCGCGCCGGCGGCGCTTTGGCTCTCCAGCCAGGCCGTGTGCGCCGCCACAAGGCGGCGCAGGTTTTCGTCAAAGTCCGGGTCGTGGTCGATAGCTGTGTCCGCCACGGCGCGGTAACGGGGCAGGCGTTCCGCCTCCAGGCGCTGTAGGTCCTGCCGGTTTTTGGCCAGGGGGCGGCCGTCGTCCATGGCAAGGCGCCCGGCCGGGCAGTGGATGAACAACAGCATGCCGTTCTGGCGCAGGGCGCGCACGTTCTCGTCGCGCAGAACGGCGCCACCGCCGCTGGCGATGACCAGGCCGTTGCGCCTGCCCAGCGCGGCGGCGGCTTCACTTTCCAGGTCGCGGAAGGCGTCTTCGCCCCTCTGGGCAAAGATATCGGGGATGGAGCTGCCCGCAAGGGCACACACCTCGTCGTCCATGTCGGCAAAGGCGAGGCCCAGCTTTTCAGCCAGTGCGCGCCCCAGTGCGGTTTTGCCGCTGCCCGGCATGCCGATGAGCACGACGTTGGCCATCTCGGCCAGCAGGTCCCGGTAGATCTCGTCAATGCGTGCGTCAGGGATGGCCCGCCCGGTGAACAGCTCACAGGCGGCCTTGGCCTGCGCCACCAGCATCTCCAGCCCGCCTGTGGCGACGATGCCACGGGCGCGCGCGTCCAGCACAAGGCGGGTGCAAAGCGGGTTGTACACGGCGTCTGCCACGGCTTCGAGGTTCGGGAAGCCGTCCAGTGCGATGGGCGACGCGCCATTGTGTGGGTACATGCCCACGGGGCTTGCGTTGGCGATCACCTGCACGTCCGCGCGGCGGGCGGCTTCTTCGTAAGAGAGCACCCCCGGCCCCGGTGTGCGCCCGGCCACCAGCACCTCGGCGGTGCCCTGGCTTCTGGCCACAGCGCGGATGGTGCGGGTGGTGCCGCCGTTGCCGCAGATAAGCAGTGTCCTGCCAGCAAGCGCGATGCCGTGGCGCGCCAACAGGCAGGCAAAGCCATCGAAGTCGGTGTTGTAGCCGTACAGCCTGCCGCCCCGGTTCACCACCGTGTTCACGGCGCCGATCCCGGCGGCAAGCGGGTCCACTTCGTCGCACAGGGAAAGCGCCCTTTGCTTGTAGGGGATGGTCACGTTGATGGCCGCAAACGGTCGCTCCGCCATGAAACGATCGAAAGCAGTCTCGTCCATGGGCATCAGGTCATAGGTGTAATCGGCCAGCCGCTCGTGGATGGGCTTTGAAAAACTGTGGGAGAGCGTTTTGCCGACAAGTCCGTAACGCATAGGGCACGGGATCTCCTTCAAAATCAGGGTAGGGGAGCAGGTGGAAAGAAGCGGCGGGGTTTGCCACCAAAAGCCGTTTTGCCTTTGGGCCGCCTTTTGAAACAGGACCTAAGCCGGATACAATGCGTCCAACATGCTGCGCAAGGCGCCTGTCTCCAGCTGGCCGGGAGCCGAGCCCTCGCTGCCGGGCAGCGCTGCGAAGGTGAGTACCGAACCGAACAGCCCCGCCGCCACGCGGGACACGCGGCCAAGCTTGCCCATCGAGATGGCGATGAGTGGCCCGCCGTCCTCGCTTTTTGTATAGGCTTCGCACACGGCCAGCAGGCGCAACACGTCCGCCTCGCTTTGTGGCCACACGGCCAGTTTGGGCAGGTCGGCGCCCAGGGCACGCATGTGACGCAGGCGGGAGAGCATCTCCGCGTCGTCCGGCGTCTTTTCAAAGTCATGGCTGGAGAGTACGGCCAGCGCTCCTGCTGCATGCGCGGCGTTTACCAGCTTCCGGCAGAGCGCCTCTCCCCGGGACAGCTCGATGTCCACAAGGTCGGCGTGGCCGGTGGAAAGCACGGCACGGTACAGTTCCTCGTAGGCCACAGGGCCGGGCTGGGAGCCTTCTCCCCCCTCGCCGGGCGTGCGGAAGGTAAACAGTAACGGAAGCTCACCCACCACGTCTCGCACCAATGCCAGTGTCGAAACAATATTGGCTGGGGATGGAGCGGCGGCCGATCCTTTGTTCAAGCTGTTCCTTTCCGGAACTGCCGCATCAAACGGGTGCTGCGCACCTGTTTGCCGGGCAGGTGCTGTAGGCAGGGCAGCGAACGCGTCGGCCCGCCACTCCACGAGGTCGGCCCCGGCAGCCAATGCGGCGGCAGCCTGCGCGCACAGCTCGTCACTGGTGGCGGCCACCAGCGGCAGGGCGATCTTGGGCCGGCCCTGCCCCAGCGCAAGACCGCGCGTGCGCAGCGGGTTTTCCATGGGGCACATCCCTCCCAAAGTCGCGGTGCGCGCGGGGTGCATGGCGCCCTCCCGCGCAAAAGCCTTTCCAAAAGATTGTATAACAAATATATGTTTCCTGCAAGGGTATGCGCAGGAATGTGGGCGGTAAAAAAGGAGATGCGAAAGGCTGGCGCGATAAAAAAACGCGTGGGGATAGGCCGGCGGGGCGCTCTTGTGGTATACTAAAGAATACGGAAACCAGAAAAGTGCCGAAGGGGCGCTGAAAGGGGGCGATTGCATGGGCGCAGGAAGGGAACCGGACGCAGACGGCTTTGACCTGACGCTGGGCTATCGCCCCCAGCCGCGCGGCAAACGGGCCGCCGCGCCCATCCCCACCAGCCCGGTGGAGACGGCGCTGGACGAGAACCGCGCCCCCCTTGCAGACCTTCCCACCAAACGGACGCTTCCGTCCCGCCCTGCGGATGTGGTCGCCACTCCCACAGCCCCGCCCGCCCGGCACCGCCACCGGCGCCAAGCGGCCACCGCGCTACTGTGTGCGGGCATGGCGCTCATACTGCTCTTTTCGTTGACCAGCATGGCGGCCGCGCCTCTCAGCGCACACCTGCCGTACGTACCTGTGCCCGCGCCCGAGGAACCGTCCCCTATACAGGTGGTGCCGGTGGTAGAGCGAACGCCCGAACCGGAGCCGGATCCTCTTGTGCAGATAGAGGTGAAGAACATCCTGCAGGAGCCGGAACTGCCCAACGGCTGCGAGACGACCTCGCTGGCCATCGTGCTGCAGTACCTGGGCTACAAGGTGGACAAGGTGGATTTGGATGAAAACTACCTTCCAAAACAAGATTTTTGGTCAGGCGTGTGGGGGGAACTGTATGGCCCCGACCCAAACGACGCATACCCGGGCGCGCCGGGTCCCTACGCACTGGGCTATTATTGCTACCCAGGCGTGGTTGTACAAATGGCCGCTACGTTCATAGAAGCGAATAAGGGTGCGCATCTGGCACAGGATCTCACCGGTACCAGCGCACGCCGCCTGCGCGCGCTGCTGGACGAGGGCACGCCGGTGATCGTGTGGTGTACCACGGATCTGGAAGAACTGCGCACCACAGTGGAATTCAATTGGTATATTGCCGCCGGGGACGATCCCTACTACCCCTATGTGAACATGCATGCCATGGTGCTCACCGGTTACGACGATGAGTATTACTATTTCTGCGACCCGCTGGACAACCACCCAAAGGTGGAGCGGGCCGTCTTTGAGGACAACTATATCGAGGTGGGCCGCCGGGCGGTGGCGCTGGTGGAAGCATAGTTTCCACCACTATAGCAGATAGAGGTTAACTGAAGATAAACACAAGCGGGTGCCCCTTCCAAAAGGAAGGGGCACCTTGTAAATAATGCAATACAATAGCTATTTGTGGCTGATCTCCGCCCGGCGGCGCATAAACTCGATGGCGTCGTCGATGTCCTGCTGGACGACAGCGATGCGCTCGTCGGCATTTTCGCCCTTCAGCAGGCGCTTGAAACGGCCCTGCTTCTTCAGGTATTCGTCCACCGGCTCGCGCTGTTTTGTGCCGTTCACGATGCCGGCGCTGGGCTCCTGGAAGGCCACTTCGCCGTCCACGGCCTCCCACAGCAGCCAGGCGCCCGTCTGCACACCGTTGCGGCTCAGCTCCACCGTGTCAGACGAAGGGAACTGCCAGCCGGTGTAGCAGGGGGCAAAGATCTCGATGTACTTGAAGCCCTTTGTGGCTTTGGCCCTCGCCACCTTGTCGTACAGATCGCCCGGGTAGGCGAGGCTGGCTGTGGCGACGTATGGCACGTTGTGGTCCAGCATAAGCAGCGCCATGTTCTTTTTGGGCACTGTTTTGCCGCCGGGGGTGGTGGTGGTGTAGCTGCCGCGCGGGGTGGCGCCGCTGCGCTGCATGCCAGTGTTGGAGTATGCCTCGTTGTTGTAACAGATATGTATGAAGTTCTCGTTCCGCTCGGCTGCGGCCGACAGCGACTGCAGGCCGATGTCGTAGGTACCGCCGTCGCCCACCCAGTTAAAGACGGTGGGAATCTCGCCCTCCAGTTTTCCTTTTTCCTGCAGGACCTCCAGCGCGTTCACCACGCCCGAAGCGGATGAGCCCGCCGAGGCGAAGGTGATGTTCATGGCCGGCCAGTTGTAGGCCAGCTTGGGCGTCATGCCCATGCTGGCCACGGCGCAGCTGGGGGTGAGCAACATGATGGCGTTGGGGCCCAGCGCCTTGCCCACGATGCGCAGCGCCATGGTGGCCGGACAGCCGCCGCAGGCGCCGGTGCCGCTCAGCACCAGCTCGTCGTTTGGCAGTTGTTTGATGTTTGTTGCCATATTCTAATCCTTCCTTATTTTGGGAATTGACCGGTGCCGGCGAAAGCCGGCAGGAAAGCACGCTTTTCTGCGCCCTCATTTCGTCAGCATGGCCGATATCTCGCCCGCCATCCACTGCCAGGTGAGGTCCACGCCGCCAATGCCCATCACCTGGTTCAGCACGGTCACGTCATCGCGGCGGCCAAACAGTACGCTGCGCATCTCGGCGGCCAGGATGCCGCCCTCGTGGCCGTAGCTGTAGTTGCGGTCCAGCACCACCAGGGTGGCGTCCCTGGGGATTATATCCAGTAGGTCTTCGGTGGGGAAGGGGCGGAACAGCCGCAGCCGTATGAGCCCCGCTTTCACGCCCTGCTCGCGCAGCGCATCGATGGACAGCTGCAGTTCGCTGGCCATGCTGCCCAGCGCCAGCACCACCACCTCGGCGTCGTCCAGGCGGTAGCCCTCGTAAGTGTCGCCGTGCCAGAAGCCGGTGTGCTGCTTGTACTCGGCCGCCGCCTGCTTCACCATGCCCAGCGAGACGAGGTCGTCCTCGGCCAGGTACTGGCGGTACTCGGCGTATTCCTTGGCCAGCGTCACGTTGGAAAGCGAGGTGGGGTTTGTCGGGTCCAGCTTCCACTCCGCCTTGCGGGGCGGAAGGTACGCGTCGATACTCTCCTGCGCGGGCAGGGCCAGCGGCATCATGCAGTGGGAGAGGGTGAACCCGTCGAAGTTCACCATCACCGGGATATTTACCTCTTCCGCGATGCGGAACGCCTGCACCACGGTGTTGTAGATCTCCTGTACAGAGCCACAATACAGCTGTATCCAGCCCGAGTCCCGCATGGAGAGGGAGTCCTGGTGGTCGGCCCACAGCGTCCAGGGGGCAAAGATGCCCCGGTTCACGTTGGCCAGCACCACGGGCAGGCGGCTGCCCGCCACGAAGTGTAGCACCTCGGTCATGTACAAAAGCCCCTGCGAGGCCGTGGCCGTAAAGACGCGCGCCCCGGTGGCACTGGCTGCGGCCGCGGCGGCCATCACGCTGTGCTCGCCCTCCACGGGGATAAAGCGAGCGTGCATCTCGCCGCTCTCGATGAGCTCGGCCACCGTTTCCATGATGCTGGTCTGCGGTGTGATGGGGTAGCCGGGCACCACGTCGGCGCGGGCGGCCATGGCGGCAAACGCCGCGGCGTGCGCGCCTGTATCCATAATCTGTTTCATTGCGTTCTCCCTCTCCCTCACTGCTCTTCCTCGGGCACCATCTCGATGGCCCCGGCCGGGCACTCGCGCGCGCATACGCCGCAGCCCTTGCAGTACTCAAAATCGATGGCAGCGGTGTCGCGGTTCACACAGGCGTCGGGGCAGAAGATCCAGCAGCGCTGGCAGTGCACGCATTTATCCTCGTCCAACACCGGGCGGGCGCTGCGCCAGTCTCCGGTGGTGCCGGCCACACCCTTTTGCGGATAGCAAACGGGGATGTATTCTCTCGTCTTGTCGATCATGCTCTATGTCCTTTCCCTTGGGCATGTCCCTTAAGTGTCAATGGGACATCTTCCCCGTCCTATTTTGCGTCTTTCTTCGTTCTCGTCAGTCGGCATAAACCAATTATGCTTTCCTCCTCGGCCTTGAAATCCATCAAAATATGCCGGGGAGTCTGCCCATCTCTACTTTAGGGACACACCCTTGGGCGTGTTAACCCGCCTTTGTCACGGCGTCGTAGGCGGCGCGCACGGCTTTTGCGTTCCGGTCGGCGATCTTGCCGCTCCAGCGCTCGCGCAGCGTCTCCTCCATCACTTCCACCGGCACGCCCACCACCTTTGCGGCGGCGCCCAACATAGGAATGTTGATGAACGGCCCCTCAGCGGAGAACAGGCCGGCGTCGTTCGCGATGGCGGCGGCGTCCAGGTACCACACCTCGTGGCCAGGTACATCGGGCGGCTCGGCCGCGTTCACCAGGATCACGCTGTCGGCCTTGGCGCCTTCGGCCAGGGCGGCTTCTACCAGTTTCTTATCCATCAGCACCAGGGTGTCTGGCTCAACGCTCTGGCTGTAGATGTTGATCGTCTCGTCGGACACGCGCACGCCGGCCTTCACCGGGGCGCCGCGGCGTTCCACGCCGAAGCTGGGCAACGCCTGGCCCTGGCGGCCGTTGTTCAGTGCCGACTGCGCCAGCAGGTGGGCCAGCGTGACCGCCCCCTGCCCGCCGTATCCATGGATCCGGATCTCTCGCATCATAATGTGTACTTTCCCTTTCCCTCAGCTGTCCAGCAGTTTCTTCATATAGTCTATGTAATGCGGGAAGACGATGCCCGGCTCGGCAAGGCTGAGGCACCAGCGCTTCACCCATTCGAGCGAGAGCCAACCCTCCCAGCCGTTCGACTTCAGGATGCCCACCACCTCTTTGAGGGGCAGGTCTCCGTAGCCGATCATCTCGTACGCGGCGCCGTCCTCGCCTGCGGTGGAGTCCTTGATGTGCAGGTAGCGGATGTGCGGCCCCAGCACCTGCCAGGTGTGGGTGGGCGCTTCGCCGTAGTTGCGCACCGGATGGTGGATGTCCCACAGGACACCCACGTTGGGTGCGGCTACGGTGTCCAGCAGCTGCTTCATCGTTTCGCTTTTGGCAAATGCGCCGTTCGTCTCGATGAGCACGGTGACGTTCTTGCCCTTCGCATAGGCGGCAAGTTCCACCAGGCGGGCGGCCACCTTGTCAAAGGGCACGTCGGTGGGGGTGGGGCCGGAGTCGCCGATTACGCGCACGTAGGGCACGCCCAGCTTTGCGGCCAGGTCGATGTAGGCGCGGCCGTCGGCCATGTGGCTCTCGATGCGGTAGGTCTCGTTCAGCCGCACGCCGGAGGTGAGGCAGGAGATCTCCAGCCCCAGGTTTTTAAAGCGGGCCATCGTCCCGTCAATGTGCGCGGGCAGGAAGGGGGCGGCCGAAGGGGCCGAGAGCTCGCGCCCGATGCCGCGGATCTCCACGCCATCGTAGCCAAGGTCCTTGGCGGTGGACAGGATGTCCTCCAGCGACCAATCGGGGCAGCCTAGGGTAGAAAAGGCTAGTTTTATCATGTCAGTGTCCTTTCGTTGCGTGCGATTGTCCGTTTTGCAGTGTCCGCCAGAATCGCGTTTCCGGCCTGTGGCCGGAATGGCGGAACGCAGTTGTGGTGAAACTGCAACTGATGTTCCGGTCAAGTGATTCTTGCTGAAGTTGGCGGCGCCTGGCGGTTTACACCCGGCCGCAAGCATGGCTTTGCCATGCTTGCACAGTTGCGATTTATCGCAACTGTCTACGCTGTCTCAATGCCGGCGGCATCCTGCAGGCCCAGGTCCTCGATGGC
>JAVBQQ010000090.1:0-13303 GCA_031548875.1 Oscillospiraceae bacterium | reverse complement strand
CCAGCTGACGATGCGAGTTGATCGCCATAATGTTGTGTTGTACGATCATT
Organism: Oscillospiraceae bacterium; assembly: GCA_031548875.1. Taxonomy (GTDB): domain Bacteria; phylum Bacillota; class Clostridia; order Oscillospirales; family Ruminococcaceae; genus JAAYCI01. The sequence continues at coordinate 13,253 of JAVBQQ010000090.1, read as the reverse complement.
TTTAAATCCTCCCTAATTTGTGTTCCTGGGGGCTTCATGCCCTCCATTTTTTGTGGTTATGTTTTCCTTCCCTGGCCTGCGGGCCCTGCCGGCCTTCGAAGGTTCACATCTTTGTTTGGTTGCCTGTGGGGCTTCGCTTGCCGGCAGTGTTCTCCCGGCCGCTAATTCATATATCGGCGGTGCGGTGCCAAACTTGAGCTTTTCGTCGAATTATTTTTGAAATTTGCTATCTATTTCGCATGTACGTTATTTATTTGCCGAGCGCTATGGTCAAAACACCAGAACACATCTCCGCAGGGCTTGACCCACGCCACAGGCCCAAAACCCTTCCCTTACATTATATATACGGAAACCCCGCCCGCACACAAAAAGACAGGCGCCATTCTCTCAGGAAAGGCGCCTGTCTTCAAAATTCCCGATTTAAATGACATTCCCCAGCACCAGTACCACCAGGACGCAGGACACCAGCACCACTGCAGAGACGATGATCACGCCCACGCGGGCCTTGCGCTTTTGGGCGGGCGCAGCCAGCTCCACGCTGGACGAGGGTGGGGCGAGGTTTGCCCGCCGCAGCGCCGCCACCACCGGCTTGTACAGAAGCATGATGACCGCCGCGTTGATGAAGCCCTTGATGAGATTGAAGGGCAGGAAAAGCGACGCCAGCATGGCGGCTACCTGCTCGCGCGGCACCCCCATGTAGAACGGTGTGACGAGGTAGTTCCACAGCAGCATGATGACCGTCATACAGGCCACGCCGGTAAGCAGCCCCAGAATAGCGCCCGAGAGGCCGTGGCGTTTTTTATAGATGAAAGCGGCCGGGCAGGCGAACGCCATCGTGGACAGCACGTTCATCAGCAGGCCGATAGGCCCTGACTCGCTCACGGTGATCATCTCGAGGAAGGACACCACCACCGACATGGCAAGCGCCGCCACCGGGCCAAAGATGAACCCTCCGATGGTGATGACCACATCTTTCAGGTCGAACTTGAGGAACCCAAGGCCAAACCCCGCCAGGAGGGGCAGGCGGAACACCAGCATGACGATGAAGGCGATGGCGGTGAGCATGGCAAGGGTGACGAGCATTCTGGTCTTTGTGTAACTTTTGGATGCGTTCATGGTTGCGGCCTCCTGCTTCCGATTGGCTGTGCGCCAAAAAAATAAACACCCGAAAAGACTATGTCTTTCAGGTGTTCACAATCGAAAGCCGCAGTGCGCGGCATATGTGACACATCTTCTTTCATCCAGACTTCGGAAACGCGCTCCGTTACTGTCGGTATTGGATTCTCACCAATTCAGGAGACAGCGCCTGCGCGCCGCCTCGTCGCGGACTTGGCTGCTCTATTGCAGCCATCACCGCCGGTCGGGAATTTCACCCTGCCCTGAAGACATCCTATTCAGTTGTTGGCCCCAGTATAGCACAGTGCGCGCGCGCTTGCAAGTCCCCTTCACTCGTTGTTGCATTTCGTTTTCGTCGCTGCATTTTGGCATGGGGCCCGCAGCGCTTGCGCGCGTCCCGGGCGGCTGATATAATCAAAACAGTAACTTCATCAATTTTAGCCGACGCTACGTATGCGCCGGCGGCACGCCTACCGTGCCCCACACAGAATGGAGGATTCTCAATGTACTGCAAATCTTGCGGCCAACAACTGCCCGAAAACGCCACCGCCTGCACCAGCTGCGGCCAGCCTGTGGTTGCCGCGCCCGCCGCACCGGAAGCGGCCCCGCAATCTCAGCCCGCACAGGCCCAACCTGTGGCCCAATTGCCCAGCATCTACAACCTCGCCTGCCCGTCTTGCGGTTCCAAGGACATCATGGCCACCGGCCTCAAAGGGGCGCTGGGCAAATCCATGGCGGTGGGCGCGGCCTTCGGCGCCATCGGCAACATGGTTGCGTCTTCCAACGCCGCAGCCGACTACAACACCCAGCCCATCCAGTACAGATGCAGCGCTTGCAAGAACAAATTCGAGAGTGGCCCGCTGCTTGCCGCACCTGACGAGATGCTCTCCGCTCCGTGCAACATTCATTTCGAACGCAAGGGCAGCTTTGTGGGCGCGGCCGTAGCGCAGATCGTCTACCTCAACGGCCTGAAGATGGGTCCGGTGAAGAATGGAAAGGCCATCGACTTCCCCACCTGGCTGAAATACAACACCCTTTTCGTCACCGACCAACACGGCGTAGCCTTCAAGGGCATGTACAAGTTCGAAGCGCCCGCCGGTGGCAACGTGACCGTGCGCTTCAACCGAAAGTTTCTGTAAGGGCCAGGCCCTATTCATACAGCAAAAGGCGGGCACCCATCGGGCCCGCCTTTTGCTGTGTGCGGCAACCTATACCGGTGCCGTTTTGTTTGCATAGCTTGTGTGGGGTGCGTCCACGCCCTGTTGTTTTTCGTTGCGTTTTTCGAAAAAGCCGGGTGCCACCTGCGGAAACATGGCATAGGTAAGCACGTCTTCGGGCTGCTGTGCCCACTTGGCGGCCTCCTGCGTAAGCTTGTCCAGCTCCGGCTCGATATCGTCGGCTGGGCGATGGGTGATGGGTGCGTCGTCACCCAGGATTTTTTTTGCGAACTCTGCGCTGATCGGTGCCGGTGTCTTACCATAATCCCCGTGCACCAGCGCGCGAAATTCCTTGGTCACCATCTTATACGGCTCGCCGGTGATGACATTGAACACCGCCTGGCTTCCCACAATCTGGCTTGTAGGCGTCACGAGCGGCGGATATCCGGAATCCTCCCGCACGCGGGGGATCTCCTGCAACACAGCCTCCAGCTGATCGCCCTTGCCGGCGTCCTTGAGCTGTTTCAGCAGGTTTGACAGCATACCGCCCGGCACCTGATAAAGCAATGTATTTGCGTCCACGCCCAGCATCTTGGGGTCCAGCTGGCCATCGGCAAGATATTTCTCACGCAGGGTCGCAAAATAGGCGCGCACCACATCCAGTTTTTGCAGGTCGAGGCCGGTGTCGTGCGGGGTGCCCTTCAGCGCGGCCACCAGGCTCTCGGTGGGCATGTGGCTGGTGCCCAGGCTCAGTGGGCTGATGGACGTGTCCACGATATCGGCGCCCGCTTCAATGCCCTTCAGGATGGACATCGACGCCATGCCGCTGGTGTAGTGGCTGTGCACGTCCACCGGGATGGAGACCTTCTGCTTGATGGCGCGCACCAGTTCATAGGTGGGCATGGGCTCCAGCAGCCCGGCCATATCTTTGATGCAGATGGAATCGGCTCCCATCTCTTCCAGTGTTTTGACAAAATTTGCAAAATATTCGTTGTTGTGCACTGGAGATAGTGTGTAAGAAATGGCGCCTTGTACGTGGGCCTTCTCCTTTTTGGCGGCGCGGATGGATGTCTCCAGGTTGCGCGGGTCATTCAAGGCGTCGAAGATCCGCAGGATATCGATGCCGTTGGCCACGCTCTTCTGTACGAAGTATTCCACCACATCGTCGCCGTAGTGGCGGTAGCCCAGCATATTCTGCCCGCGGAAAAGCATCTGTAGCTTTGTTTTGGGGCACATCCTGCGGATGGTACGCAGGCGATCCCACGGGTCTTCATCCAAAAAGCGGATGCACGAATCAAAGGTGGCGCCGCCCCAGCACTCCAACGAGAAATAGCCCACCTCATCCATGGCGGGCAGGATGGGCAACATCTCCTCGGTGGTCATGCGGGTGGCAATGAGGCTCTGGTGCGCGTCGCGCAGCGCCACCTCGGTAATCTTGACAGGATGGGGCTTGATTTGCGTATCCATGCGTGTGTCCTCCGGGTCAGGATATGGTAAGGAAGGTTGCACCGACGTCCACGGTATCACCCTTGGCAACCTCCACCGAGGCGACAGTACCGTCACAGGGGGCCACAATCTCGTTCTCCATCTTCATGGCCTCCAGGATGAGCAACACCTCGCCGGCCTTTACGGCCTGGCCGGGAGCCACGCGCACCTCCAGCACGTTGCCGGGCATGGGGGCGGACACGGCGGTCCCTGTTCCCGCAGGTGCGGGCGCAGCCGGCGCCGCTGCCGCCGGGGCAGGTGCCGCTGCAACTGGGGGCGGGGCGGCCGCAGGTGCGGGCGCCACAACGCCCGCCGGGGGCGCCACGGGCGAGGGTGGCCCCGCAGGTGCGGGCGCAGCCGGCGCCGCCACCGAGGCTATAGGCGCGGCAACTGCCGGCGCCACGCCAGGGGCGGCCTCTTCCACAAGTACGTCATATGGTGTGCCGTTCACAGTAATATTGTAGCGTTTCATCATGATGTCGATATCCTCCCTGCGGGTGCAATTGCACGAATGACAACCCACGCGTCGAATTATAAATTACAAAATGCGATTACGGGACTTTTTCTTGTTTACAGCGGCATGTTGCCGTGCTTTTTTGGCAGCCGTTGAGTGCGCTTGGAAAGCAACATCTCCAGCGCGCCGGCCGCTCTCTCTCGCAACTGTGCCGGCTCGCAGACGATGTCTGCAAGGCCGGCCTCCAGTGCCGCCCCGGCTCCCGCCACTTTTGTAGCATAGGCGGCGGCGCGGGCCTTTGTCTCCGCTTCGATGGATCCCTCGGCCGTCTCAATCTCCTCTTTGTACAGGATGGTGACCGCGGCTGTTGGCTCCAACGGGGCAATAACGCAACCCTCCAGCGCAATGGTGAGATCCGCGCTGCCCAAGGCCGTGTACAGCGGGCCCACGGCCTTTCCGGTGACGACGGCCAGCTTGGCGGTGGTGGCGTCGGCATAAGTGGCGGCCAGGCGGCCGGCCTCACGCAGTGTACCGGCCACGTCGGCGCTGACGCTGGGGGCAAACCCGCCCGAATTGAGAAGCGTGACGACCGGAATGCTGAATGAATCGCACAGGCGCACAAAGCGCGCGGCCTTGCCGGTGCACTTGCGGCAGAGGTTCGACTCGGGGCCGTTCGTTGCCACGATACCCACCACGTTGCCCGCCAGCGTGGCAAACACCGTGGCTATGCCACCGCCAAAGCCCTTGTACACCTCCAGCGCCGAATCCCCGTCGGCCAATGCGGCGATGCTGTTTTCGGCGGAATACTTTTTCAGGTCGGGCGCGGCGGTGGGCGGCAGATACTCAAACCCGGCCGTGGCCGCTATATTGTTCTGGGGCAGAAGGCCCAGCAGCCTGGCCGCCAGGCGCGCGGCATCCCCGATGTCCTCTGCCGTCAGAGCGGCCACACCCGCGTCCACGGCGGCCTGTACGCCGCCCGCGGCGGGTTGTGCGTCGTCGGCCGAGAGGAAGGGTGGGGTGAGGAACAGCTCCGCGTCCTTTGTCATGATGAGCAGGTCGGCCCCAATGGCGGCCAAGGCACCGGACGCGCCACACACACCGCACACCACAGCAATCTGCGGCACAACGCCTGAAAGTTCCGCCGTCGCGGCGGCAAGCTCCCGCGCGGCGGCAAGCGGCGCAAGGCCCTCGTCCAGCCGTGCGCCCGCCGAGTTGTAAAAGGTGACCAGAGGGTTGCCCGTTTTGGCAGCAAGGCGCAGTGCCTTCACGCAGGTTTCGGTGTCCTGCGCGCGCAGGGCCTCCCCCGTTTGGCAGACGGTATATACCCCCTGCCCCGCCACCTGGCCGAACGCGACCCGGACGGGCGCGTCGGGCGCGCCGAGCAACGGGGTGAAAGCCCCGCCATCATACAGCAGGCCGGGCAGGGCAGTGGCGTCCGCCGCAGATACCGCCGGTTGTTCCAGAGCCATGTACATTCCTCCTCCACACAGAAATAGCACTGCAAACGCATACAATATTCATTTTACCTGTACAAATTTATTTTAACGCGAATTTTGTGCAAATGCAAAGCCGAAGGCCCTGCGCGGGATTTTGCGAATATCCGTTGCAACCGGCATTCGCAAACTTGGGCCCACAGCCATTATAGCCTCCTGTGCACCCTTTCACAAGAGGGGCGCCGGGGCGTTTCGTCAGTCTTTTTGTCCGGCGCGCTGCAGGGCGGCCACCTCGGTGCGGGTAAGCTCTCGCCACTGCCCCGGCTGCAACATGCCCAGCTTGAGCGGCCCCACGGCACTGCGCCGCAACCGTGCAACCGAGAGGCCCACCGCCTCGCACATACGACGGATCTGGCGGTTCTTCCCCTCGCGGATGACTATCTCCAACACACTGCGCCCCGCCTCCTCGTTCACCACGCGCACGGTGGCGGGCTGGGTCACATCGCCATCGTCCAACCGCACGCCCGATGCAAGCTGCGTCAGTTGTTCCTCGGTGGCGCGGGGGCGCACGGTGACGCGATACAGCTTGGAAACACCGTTTTTCGGATGGGTGAGCCGGTTGGCAAAATCGCCGTCGCTGGTAAAGATCAGCAACCCTTCGCTGTCTTTATCCAGCCGTCCCACCGGGTATACCCGGCGGGGTGCGTCGGCCACTAGCTCCATCACCGTCCTGCGCCCGCGGTCGTCCTTCGCGGTGGAAAGGTACCCCCGCGGTTTGTACAGCATGATGTATACCTGCTGTCCGCGGTCTGGTTTCAGCGTCTGGCCGTCCACCGTCAGCATATCATGGGCGGGGTCCATGCTGTCGCCCAGCTTCACCGGCCGTCCGTTCACCAACACCCGCCCCGCCGCGATCATCTCCTCCGCCTTGCGCCGGCTGCACAGCCCGCGCGCAGCCATCACCTTCTGGATGCGTTCCATCTTTGCTTTCCCTTCCCGGTACCCTGTTGATTCAGTAATTTGATGAGCGCGAGGCGGACGATCTAGCAACATTGTATATTGCGATTGAAGACAATCAGCGATGGATGTGCAGGCTTTCCGTAAGCGCAGATTACCGGACTGGCCGGGTACTGGATTCAGAACCAAAACGCCGCACACAGGCGGCGTTTTGCAGCAGCCCACCAGGCCGCAACTCTCATTCTGCACAGGCCCTCGCTCGCGGGAACCCGCAAAAATATGCTGTACTCCCTATTTCAGGTCTTCGATGATGACGACCTCTTCCACCTCGGGCGCGTTGTCCGCTTCGGGGGCCGCCGCGGCAGTCTTGCCCGCCTTGCCGCCAACCTTGCCTTTGCCCACAAACCCCTGCACCTTGTCGATCACCTCGGGCAAAAGGTTCAGGATGCGGTCCACGTTGCCCGATTTTTCTGCCAGCTGGATGAGCCGCACATTGCCCTCCTGCACCACGAGGAACGCGATGGGCGAGATGGATACACCGGCGCCCGAACCGCCACCAAACAGATCCTTGGTGGGTGCCTTCATCGCCGCAAAATCGCTGCCGCCGGAGGCAAACCCAAAGCTGATGCGGCTGACCGGCAGGATGGTCGTGCCGTCGGCCGTGTTGATGGGATTGCCGATGATCGTGTTGGAGTCCACCATCTGGCGGATCTTTTCTAGGGTAGTCTCCATCAGGCCGCTGATGGGATGCTCGTTGTTTGCCATGATGATTCTCCTTTTTCTGCGCAATTTTTCATCCAAAACACACAGGCATCCTCCTGTGCAAAGATATTCCCTGCCACGCGGCCGTCACGAAGCGCGGGCGCCGGGCGGCTTCTCTTCTTTTGGGGCTGTTTCTCCCCGCTTGGCAGCCGCTTCCGCCGCACGCCTTTCACGGCGTTCCAGCAGTTCCTGCCACTGTTCTTTACTCAACGGCGGCGGACCATACACCTTGCGATAACGCCGGAAGGCCCGCAGCCCCACAATGCCCGCTATCAGCATTATAACCGGGCAGACCGCGATTTTACAAGCAAAACTTGGCATGTGGTCCATCTGGCCTGCAAAGTCGGGCGTGACGACCAGCCGCTTGTACCGCACGCGGAACCAGTTTTCCAGCAGTGCGCGCACACCGCCCACCGCCGCCTGCAGCTGGCCCACCCGCACGGCGGTGTCGCCCGCGTCGCCGGCGTGCACGGCGATAGAAAAGTCCACGTCATAGATCCACAGGCCTTTTCCCGCGATACCCATGGCGCTGCCCGCCGAAGAGGCGATGCGCTTGATCAGGTACAGCCATTGGCGCAGTGTACGCTTTGGGCGCGGTTTCTTTTCCTTTCCCTTTTTTTCCTTCTTCTTGGCCTTGCGCCGCTCGGCCTTGGGCTTCTTCTCACGCGCCGGGTAGATGCGCACCCGCACGAACAGGACGCGCACCCATAGGGAGAACGTCTCCTCGCGGTAAGAAACACCCACCACGACGGGCGCGAACAGCAGCACCAGCACCAGGACCCCCAGCGCCGCAAATATCCAGCCGACGACCGTTCCCACCATGGATGCTCCCCCCTCTGCACTGCGAGCCTTCGCGTCGGCAAGTTCTAAGCGAGCGTGTTCCCATTCAATCTTCAGCCATCTGTCCGGCACAAGCGGTTGCGGTGGCAACCCTCTTCCAGCACCTAGCTGTCGTCCTCTTCCATGCCCGCTAGGGCGGCGGCGCCGTGCTGTCCTTCGATGAACGCGCCGCCGCGCAGCGCATGGGTCTGCGGTTCCCCATCCCCGCCTTCCGGCAGGTCCGCGCCATCGCCGCCCACACTGCCGTCCAGCTCCATCTGTGAGAGGGCCTCCGGCAGCGCATACAGGCCGGATTCATCCTCCACCTCGGCATCCGTGTGCAGGGGTGGCAGCTGGCCCAGCGACGCCAGCCCAAAACTGCGCAGGAAAGCGTCGGTGGTGCGGTAGGCGATGGGCCGCCCCGGCAGGTCCAGCCGGCCGGCCTCGGCAATCAGCCCCTTCTCCACAAGACCGGCCATCGAGGAAGACGAGTCCACCCCGCGCACCTGGTCCACAAAAGCGCGGGAGACGGGCTGGTTGTATGCTACGATAGCCAACACCTCCAGCGCCGCCGGCGAGAGCGGCGCGTTGCGCCGGGTGTCCAGCGCGGCCTTCACAGCCTCGCCGCAGGCGGCCTTTGTGGCCAACTGCCAGGCACCCTCCAGGCGCAAGAGCTGTACCCCTCGCTCCTCGGCTTCGCAGTCGTCGGCCAGGGCGCGCAGCAGGCGCTCCACAAGTTCTGTCTCGGCGCCCAGTATCTCGGCCAGGCGCTCGGTGCCCAGCGGCTCCCCGTGGGCAAACAACACCGCCTCCAGGTTGGCTCGCATCTGATTGAGTTCCAGTTTGCTTCTTCCTCTCTTTGCACGATCCTGCGCTTCCGGTCTTCTTCCCGCCCGTCTCTACAACGGCTTGCGCCGTGCCCGGCGCGCCTCGCGGGCCTTCCCGGCCTCGGTGAGCACCAGAGCTCCCTCGTCGTCGACGGACACCCGGCCGCCGCGCATCAGTTCCAACAGAGCCAGGAAGGTGGCCACCGTCTCGCTACGGCTGCGGCTGCCCGCAAACAGTTGACGCATGGCGTTCACCTTGCCAGTCACCAGCCCGCGCAGCACGTGGATGACCCGCCCCGCCACCGACACGAAGGGCGCGGCTACGATATCGTCGAACTGCTCGCGCTGGGGCACACGGCGGCTGTGCCGGCGGCCACCCATTCGCTCGATGGCCGCGGCCAGCTCGGCGGGCGCGTGGCTGCCCTTATAGGTGCTGTCCAGCTCGATGGCCAGCGGCGCGCGCACGGCCAAGAACACATCCCCCGCCATCTCGGCAAGCCTTGCGGCCACCTCTTTGCAGGCGCTGTACTCCACCAGCAGGCCGGTCAGCTCCTCGCGCATCCGCTCACCTTCGTCGCTGCGGGGCAGCAGCAGCTGGCTCTTCATCTGCACCAACCGCGCCGCCATGGCGATAAACTCGCTCAGCGCCTCCAGCGCTTCGTCCTCGCTGGCCTGGCGCTCGGCGGAGTTCACCACCTCCAGATACTGGTCGATGAGCGTGTGGATCTCGATGTCGTAGATGCTCATCTTGTTCTTGGCAATCAGCGCCAAAAGCAGGTCCAGCGGGCCGGTGAACTCTTCTATATGGTATTGGATGACCTTTTCCATGCGATCGTTCCTTACGTCTGTAATAAATATCCGCCTAGTACGCCACGCCCATCAGCAGGTGCACCCAGCCGGTGGCCCAATCGAACCCGGCCAGCACATAGCCGTTCACAAAGCTGAGGAACCGGCTCAAAACGCCGAAAAACATCAGCAGGATCAGGCCGATCATGAGGAACCGCTCGTACTTCATCAGGCCGAAATAGACCTTCTCCGGCAGGAAGAGCAGCAGTATGCGGCTGCCGTCCAGCGGGGGGATGGGGATGAGGTTGAAGACGGCCAGGTTCACGTTGATGACCGCCATGTAGAAGAGGATGTTGTACAGCCATTCGAACCAGGTGGGAATGGCCGTGAGGACGGCCACGTGCTCGTTGTACAGCATGTACCCGCCGGTGGCCAGCTGGAACAGCACCATCAGAATATAGGCAAGCAGCAGGTTGGACACTGGCCCCGCCAGTGAAGAAACGGCCATGCCCAGCTTTTTGTTTTGGTAGTTGTTCACGTTCACGGGCACAGGCTTTGCCCAGCCGATGCCCACCACCAGCATGGCCACAAGGCCCCACAGGTCTAGGTGTTTGATGGGGTTGAGCGTGAGCCGCCCCATGTCCCTGGCCGTGGAATCGCCCAGCTTGTCGCTCACGTAGGCGTGGGCGGCCTCGTGGAAGGGGATGGCCGTGAGGAAAGCCAGCGCACGGGCCACCAGCATCATGGGCTCCATGCCCAGGAATTGTTGTTGCAGCAGGGCGGCCCCTCCTTTGCGGGCAGGGCGGCTGGCGCGGCTGCTCTGCAGAATTAAGTTTAAGTATACCTTTTTTCGCTCCGGGGCGCAACCCGCATATGCGATCGCCCCCCGTTCCACGCGGCGCACGTCCGGCTGCCCGGCGCGCGCGGACTGAACGCGCAGGATGGTTGATTTTTGTCCATACAGTGGCTATACTTGGGATACGATAACAGACAGGCGTTCCGTCAGCTCCGCACGTCATCACGCCCGTCATCCGCGCCGCTTTCGCCCGAAAAGGAGTCCGCTATGTCGACTGCTTGCAAAACAACCATCATGCGCGCCTTCGCGTCTGCGTTGGCGCTCACCGTCGTGCTTGCGCTCGCACCCGGAGCCCTGCGCGCCCGGGCGCTGGCGCCTGCGGGCAGCGCGGCCAACCCCATCTGCTGGGATCTTTCCGCCCAAGGGTGTCTCGTGGTCGGTGCGGCGCAGGCAGGCAACCACTATATTGTCACCGGTGCTTTCGACGAAACACAGGCGGGCCGCCGTTTCACGCCCGGGGACGCCGCCATCCTGGTGGAGAACGCCACCTGCCATATCCTCTTGCGGAAGGTGGGCATCAACACGTCTGCCGCCACCGGAGCTTGCGCGTTCAAACTCCAGGGAACCGCCCGCGTGACACTCACGCTGGAGGGGGACAACCAGCTGCTGAGCGGCCCCGACTGCGCCGGCCTGCAGGCGCCCGACGGCACGGCGCTCGTGATCTACGGCCCCGGTGCCCTCACCGCGCGCAGCCCGGACATCGGCCCACCGGGCAGTGGAGGGGCCGGTATTGGCGGCGGCACCGGACAGCCGGGAGGCAGCATTACACTCTGCGGCGGCACGGTCATCGCGACGGGCGGCAACGGCGGTGCGGGAATAGGCGGCGGCGCGGGCGGCAACAGCGGCGCCATCGCCATCTTGGGCGGCGATGTGAAGGCCCGCAGCGGCGCAGGTGACGGCAGTAAAACAAGCGGCGCGGGGCTGGGCGGGGGCGCCGGAGCCAGCGGCGACAACATCTCCATCAGCGGTGGACGTGTGTACGCCACCGGCGGCGGAGCTGGTATCGGCGGCGGCAGCGGCGCGCCGGGCGGCAGTGGCGGCAACATCGCCATCACCGGTGGCGAGGTGACCGCCATCGGCGGCGATGGCGCCAAAACCTACGGCGGCGCTGGCGGCGGAAGCGCCGGCATTGGCGGCGGCGGCGGCAGGCCGGGCGGCGGCGGCAACGGCGACGTCGGGACGCCCGGCGGCGACGGCGGTCCCGCCGGAAACATCACGTTGTATGTGCCCGTATCCGCAACCGGTGGCAACGGCGGCGACGGCCAATCGCAAGGTGGTGGCGCGGGTGCCGGCGGCGGCGCGGCCATCGGCGGCGGTGGTGGCGGCGGTGGCACCCGCGGTGAAAACGGCGGCAATGGCGGCGGAGCGCCCGGCGACACGATTGCTTTGTACGCTTCGCCCACCCTGGAGGGCGGCCTTGGCGGCTCCGGCGACGTGGGCGGCGGCGACGGCGGCCATGGTGGCGACCACCACGCCGGAGGCGGGGCCGGCGGCGACGCGGCCGCCTGCGGCAACGACGGCGACGTCGTCCCCCAATTCTTCGCCCCGCCGGGTGGGCACGCCCTCACCCATTTTTCCATTGGCGGCATGGATGCTGTCGGCCTGCCCGGCCAAGCGCTCACGGTCACGCTGCCCGCCGGCACAAACCTCTCCGCTCTCGTGCCCTGCTTCGCCCTCTCGCCCGGCGCAAGCGTCCGCGCGGAAGGCAACATCCAAACCAGCGGCACAAGCGCGGTCGATTTCGCGTCCGCTCCCGGCAATACGGTCACATACGTTGTCGCAGCGGCGGACGGGGCCCTTTCCGCGCCCTATTCCGTCACAGTGCTCACCGGTCCCGCGCCCGGCACCCCCACCGGCCTTACCGCACTGGCAAGCGGTTCCGGTGGCGCGCGCCTCAGCTGGACAAGCACCTCCAACGCATCCGGCTACAATGTGTATCAGAACGGTGTCCGCCTGAACCAGGCGCCCGTCCGTAGCGAGAATTATCTGGCGGCCGGCCTTACGCCCGGCACAAAATACACCTTTACCGTCCAAGCACTCAACCCCACAGGGGCTGCCGGAGCAAAAAGCGCACCTGCTTCCATCACGCTCTTTGCCAAGACAGCTCCACGCGTTTCCGCACAGGGCGTTTCCCCCAACAGGATCAAACTGTCATTCAGCCGGGTGGGGGGCGCATCCGGATATGAAGTGTACCGCGCCTCTTCCAAAACAGGAAAATACACCCGGGTGGCCACTCCCGCCGCGTCTGCCACCAGCTACCAAAGCGGCTACCTGCACGGCGACAGAAGCTACTATTATAAGGTACGTGCGTTCAGCAAGAGTGCCGCCGGCACAAGCTACGGGCCCTTCTCCGCCATTGTGGGCGCCCGGGCGAAAGGCGTCGGCGCGCCTGCCAGTTTCAACGCGGGCGCATCCGGCCGCGGCGGTGTTTTGCTCACCTGGCGCAAACCCGCCGGCGCTTCCGGCTACTACGTCTACCGCGCAAAGCCCGGCAGCAGCACCTTCTCCCGCATTGCCACGCTATCTTCTTCCGCCACCCGTTACACGGACAAGGGGCTCACGGCAAACAAAAAATATCGCTATAAAATAGTTCCCTATCGC
>JAVBQQ010000011.1:0-18610 GCA_031548875.1 Oscillospiraceae bacterium | reverse complement strand
TACCATTACACAATTCCGCACCGCACGAATTATTATATCCAGAGCGGACTTGTTTGTCAATGATGAGAAAGACACTATTCTATTACGGCGTTCTTGTAGTAGGTGCTCATCCTGCGCCAAACAACTGCCCGATGAGTGTGTGGCCTTCGGACACGTACTCGCCTTTTCCGCACTCGGCCTCGGTGTAGGCGGCAGCGCCGGGCTGCCGCTGTTGGCTGTCGTACAGCACGAAAGGCACGGGGTCGGCGTCGTGGCCGCGATTGGAGGTAAGGGTCTTGTGATCGCTGAGCAGAAGCAGGCGGAAGGGTTCGCCCATGGCGCGAAGGCCCTCCAAAAGGGGTGCCACTGCCCGGCTGTCCACCCATTCGATGGCTTGCAGCTTGCCGGGGGTGTCGCCATTGTGGGTGCATTCGTCGGGTGCTTCGATGTGCAGCACGGCAAAGTCGTAGCCGTTTTGCAGGCCGTCCAGCACGGCAGCGGCCTTGCCCTCGTAGTTTGTGTCCAGTTCGCCAGTGGCGCCGTCCACGAGCGCGTAGTCCAGCCCGGCAAGCTTGCCGATGCCCCGTACGAGCGGTACGGCGCTTACAACGATGCCTTTTATGCCATACTTGTCCGTGAGCTGTGGCAGTTCGATGGCCGTGCCTTCGGCCCAGAACCAGATACCGTTGGCGGGCAGCTGTCCCTCGCTACGGCGCTTCTGGTTGAGGGGATGCACATCCAGCACCCGGTGGGCGATGGCCATCATCTCGCGCAGTCCCTGGGCGGTGGGGCTGTTTTGGGGTAAGGGGAGGTTGGCGCCCACGCTTTCTCCCAGATGGTCGTGCGGGGGCGCGGCAATGAGGCCGTTGATGTCGACGCCCGTTTGCACCGCGATGTGCCGGAAGGAGGGGGAGGGGTAAAACCGCATGCCGTGCTTTTTTGCGCAGGCAGCAAATGCGGGGTCGGCCAACAGGGCCTCCATCAACGCGAGGGCGCTCTCGCCGTCCACCGAGCCGCCGCTGTGCGAGAGGATCTTTTTTTGCTCATAGGGCAGGGGCGTGTCTTCCAGCGCCACCATGTTGCAGCGGTAGCTCACATCGCCCGCGGCCAGCTGTACGCCGGCGCCGGCGGCCTCCAGGGGGGAACGGCCGGAGTAAGATACGCGTGGGTCGTAGCCAAAAATGCTCAGGATGGCGGTGTCGCTACCGGGGGTCACGCCGTCGGGCACGGTTTTCACGCTGCCGCAGCGGCCGGCCCTGGCCAGCGCGTCCATATGGGGGATGTCCGCCGCCTCCAGCGGCGTTTTGCCTTGCAGCGCGGGTACGGGATTGTCTGCCATGCCGTCGCCGATTACGATGATGGTTTTCATATGGTGCGGATCCTTCCTGCGGTTTTGTGTTTATTCATCATAGTCTATTTCGTTTTAGTTTTCAACCGCGCTTACACGTGTGGGCGATGGGAAGGCCGGCGCAAACAGTTGAAAACCGCCGCACGCTGTTGTACAATATAGGATGATTGACGAAACGGCGTCAATGTGAGAACCAAATGCACGGCAGTACGCTAGAGAGGAGGTACACATGCCAAATCCCGGCATCACAAAGCGCATTCTTGGCGAAGCGATAAAAACGCTGATGAGCGAAAAACCGCTGGCCAAGATCAGCGTGGGCGATATCGTGGAGTATTGCGGCATCAACCGCAACAGCTTCTATTATCACTTCAAGGATAAATACGATCTCGTCAACTGGATATTCTATATAGAGCTGGCATCCCAGATCAGCCAGGAAGAAGTGTTCTCGGGTTCGGGCTGGGACGTGCTGGAATCGCTGTGTACCTTCCTGTATAAGGACAAGGAGTTCTATGCGAATGCCCTCAGCGTGAAAGGGCAGAATTCGTTCTCCGAATATTTCACCGAGATGATGGGCACGGTGGTGGAGGTGCGCACGCGCGACCTGTTCGACACCGACGAGTACCAGCAGTTCTTCATCAATTTTTGCGTGGACGCCGTGCTGGCGGCCATATCTCGCTGGCTGAGCGAGGGTGCGCCCTTCCCGCCGGACAAGATGATCGACATGATGAAGGCGGCTGCGATGAACGTGGCGCCCTTGTTGATGGAAAAAGGCCTTGCCGGCGAAAAGCGCATGCTTGCCGACGATGAGGACGATTGAAACTGCGCGAAAAGATAGAATTAAAAGCGTGGCCCGGCCATCTTAGCGGATGGCCGGGCCGTATTATGTAAAACGGAACTACTTGCTGCCAGTGGAGTGCAGGTTGTCGGTTTCGGCGTCCTTGGGCATCAGCTGTTGCAAAGCCTCGGGAAGGGTCACTTCATGCAGGTTGCAGCTGCCGGTGCGGCCGCTGTCCACGTCGTGCACCTCCAACGTACCGTCGGCCTGTACCACGGCCAGGGCGGCGTTCTGCGAGACGTAACGGTCCACCATGGCAATATCACCCAGCAGGTCCATGGGGAACACCGGCCTTTGCAGGAAGGTGCGCAGGCCGATAACGCCACTGGGTTCCCGGCTGGGCATCCGTACCCTGCCGTCCTCCCAGCCGATCAGGCAGAGGAAGGGCAGCCCCAGGCGGTCGGCTTCGTCCAGCAGGGCGGGGTCGTTCATCGAAGCGGTGCGCATAAAGCCCCCCCGCAGGCAGTTGTATTCGGCAAGCTGGGCCGCGGCGGTCTCGCGCGCGGCAGGGTCGGCTTCGTCCAGGTCTATGGCGGTGAACACGTTGCGCACCTCCAGAAGGCGCACGGCTGTCTGCTCGGTGATAGCGGCGGGCGGCATCAGCAGGAAATAGGCGCAGTCTTTCTCCCGTTCGCACACGGTGAAGAGGTCCTCGTAGGCGGTAAAATCGGCCGACAGCTGGAACACGTAGCTGTAGATGCCCATTTTTTTGCCCTGGCGGATGATGCGCGCGATCTCATCGTAGGACAGCGCGGCGCTTCCGTTCAGCCTGAAGAGTATGATCCATGGGATGTAGTGGCCCTTTTTCTCCCCCTGCTCACGGATGAGGCGCGTGCCGTGGATGAAGCTGTTGTAGCCAAGGTTCAGCCCAAAGTCCAGGATGACGTCGGGGTTTGTGTTGCGGATGGCGCGCTCGGCCACCTTGTAATAGATGCTGTCGTCCCGTTCCAGCTCTGCAGCGGCCATCTCGAAAAAACGGCGTTGGTTTTTGCCTTTGGAAAAATCGTTGCCCAGGTCGATGAGGTTGCGGATCTCACGTTCCGGGTTATCTAACACCTTCTGCAGCCCCTTTTCAAAAGCGGCTCGAATAAGCGTATAAGCGATGATATTGTAGGCCATTATCGGTTCCCTCTCATTGGTTGCTTCCATGCTTTGGCAAAATGCCCCCAGATTGCCCTTTTACTGTACCCTAATATATTACATCAGAGAAATAGACAAATTGTGAAAATGACCGAAAACCAGATAATAGTTTGTGTTTGTTGGAAATTTGGACATTTTTGAAATTTGCCTAAATGCATATTCAGAAATGGCAAGTATAATTTATACTAGGCAGAAAATGTTCTTTTGGATTCTTTTATTACGTTTCATTTGGAGATATGGAGGGCAATTAAAATGGCTGCAGCAAGTGACCGTACGATGAAAGAGCGTGTACAGGCCTTTGGCATAAGCCGGGCCTTGGACATGATCAAGACCGACCCCGAAACCAACGTACCGAAGCTTTTGGATTTTGTGGACAAGGTGACCCCCGGCGACTATCTGGCGCCCCAACGCGCTATGTTCCGTAGGGTTGTGGAAGACGACGGCATGTGGTACAAGTTCATCAAGAGCTTTTGGGACACAGTGGACGACGGTGTGCGCCAGACGCTGTTCAACAACTTCTTCATCAATTCCGCTGTCATCGGTACGCAGCGTTTCAAGAAGAACAAAGAGGAGCACGACTGCAATATCCCCTGGGCCATTCTGATGGACCCCACCAGCGCCTGCAACCTCGAGTGCACCGGCTGCTGGGCGGCGGAGTACGGCAACAAGTTGAACATGGATTACGACACGCTGAGCGATATCGTAAAACAAGGCAAGGCACTGGGCACCTACATGTACGTGCTGAGCGGCGGCGAGCCCCTCGTGCGCAAGAAAGACGTCATCCGCCTGTGCGAAGAGCACGACGACTGCATGTTCCTCGCCTTTACCAACGGCACGCTCATCGATGAAGAATTTGCCGACGAGATGCTGCGCGTGAAGAATTTCATTCCCGCCATCAGCATCGAGGGCTGGGAGGAGAATACCGACGGCCGCCGTGGCGCCGGGACCTATGAGAAGGTCATTCGCGCCATGGATCTTCTGCGCGAGCGCAAGCTGATTTTTGGCTCCTCTCTGTGCTACACCAGCCAGAACACCGAGGTCATCGGCAGCGAAGAGTTCTTCGATTTCCTCATCGAAAAGGGCGCCAAGTTTGCCTGGTTCTTCACCTACATGCCCGTGGGCGTGGGCAGCCCCACCGAGCTGATTGCCCGCCCCGAGCAGCGTGAGTATATGTACCACCAGGTGCGCAAGTTCCGCAGTGAGAAGCAGATCTTCACCATGGATTTCTGGAACGACGGCGAGTACGTGAACGGTTGTATCGCGGGCGGCCGGTACTATTGCCACATCAACGCCAACGGCGATATCGAGCCCTGCGCGTTTATCCACTACTCCGACTCCAACATCCACGAGCACACGCTGCTGGAGGCGTACAAACGGCCGTTGTTCCAGGCGTACCGCCAGGGCCAGCCCTTCAACGACAACCATCTGCGCCCCTGCCCGTTGCTGGACAACCCCGAGGCCCTGAACAACATGGTGCACACGAGCGGCGCCCACTCCACCGACCTTGCCGAGCCCGAGAGCATCGACGACCTGTGCGCCAAATGCAAGGGTGCGTCGGACAAATGGGCCGTGACAGCTGAGCGTTTGTGGATGAAAAACCGCGACGAGGCGATCTGACAAAACAGTATGACAGTTTTCTGACAAAAGGAAGGCGCTTGTTGCGAAGCGCCTTCCTTTTTCGTATGATAGACGGGAACGGAACGAGAGGGGAGAGGGAGAAGGAGATGAAACGAACCCGTTTTGCTATAAAAGTGGCGGCTGTGGTTATGGTATGCGCCGTATGTTGCACCTCGCTGGCCGGATGCGGCCTGTTGTTCCCGTTGGCACGCGGCCAGGGCGAGCCGGACAGGACCGACGACTATCGCCTTGCGATCAATCAGGATCTAAGCCGTGGCGCGAACTGGAAGCAGATCGTGCG
Organism: Oscillospiraceae bacterium; assembly: GCA_031548875.1. Taxonomy (GTDB): domain Bacteria; phylum Bacillota; class Clostridia; order Oscillospirales; family Ruminococcaceae; genus JAAYCI01. Next base: position 13,390 of record JAVBQQ010000011.1, on the reverse strand, counting down.
GGATAGCCCCTTCCAGCTGGGTGAAAAAACCGTGACAGACAGCTGGGAGACAGAATCCGGTTCGATGGTGGAGTTCTACGAGCGCTCGTATGGCAGCTACCCCCATATAGACGGCTCTACCGTGTCCGTACCCATGGGGGTGGAATTTGCCCGGCAGCATCTGGGATTTTCAGACGAGGATGCGATGGGATTTTGCCAATTTTCCACCACCCATGTGGCGTACGAGGCGCTCATATTCAAGACAAGCTATAGCGGCGGGTGGCTCGCTTCGGAAGATGTCTCGATGGAGCAGGGAAAGGCGATAGACCTTTTCATCGGCACCGAACCCTCGGACGAAGAGCTGGCGCTGGCAGCGGAAGAAGGCGTGGAACTAATAAAAGAACCGGTGTGCTGGGATGCGTTCGTGTTTATCACCCACAAGGACAACCCGGTGGAAAGCCTGACCGTGGACGAGATAAGGGGCATCTATGCCGGTGAGATCACCGATTGGGCCCAGCTGGGCGGCAAGGCGGGCAAGATCGTGCCTTACCAGCGGGAGAAGAATTCCGGCAGCCAGACGGCCATGGAAAATCTCGTCATGCAGGGTACGGAGATGTTGACGCCCGAGACCGTGCAGGTCATCGAGGGGATGGGCGGCCTTGTGGAAGCCGTGGCCGAATACCAGAACGATGACGCCAGCATCGGCTACACCTACCAATACTATATCGACACATTGTACAAGAATGACAATATCAAGGTGCTAGCCGTAGAGGGTGTATCGCCCCAGGCGGACAACCTGCGCGACGGCAGCTACCCCTTTACCACCAATTACTACGGTGTCATCCGCAGCGAGGACAAGGGCGGGGTAGGCGGCAGGTTTCTGGACTGGATGCTGAGTGACGAGGGGCAGGCGTGCATCGCTCAGGCTGGGTATATTGCCAAGAAGTGAAATTGGGGCGCTTTTCCACCCTGTAACGTATCAAAAATGAAGAACAACGGCCGCGCGGGGTCCGCATCCTGCGCGGCCGTTTATTGTGCCCCAAAACCCGCGCCCCGCGCATTATACCGAACGGTCGAAAAGCCCGGCGACAATGGGGGAAATGGGTGTTTTGCAAAGGCATGTTTTGGTTGACACCGGGGTGTCTGCGTGATACATTTAATATGTTAGATTATTCTAAAAAATGGCACGACCAAAAGAAAAAAAGTGCAACAGGAAGGAATCGTTTTATGAAGGTGAATGACCTGCGTTCAGCGCTCGAACTTCTGAAAACCATCCCCGGCCAGTTGATCGAAACTGATGTGCCGGTGGATCCCAAGGCCGAGCTTTCGGGCGTATACCGCCATGTGGGGGCGGGCGGCACGGTGCAGCGTCCCACGCGCGAGGGTCCTGCCATGGTTTTCAACGATATCAAAGGCCATCCGGGCTCCCGTGTGGCCATCGGCCTGATGGCCAGCCGCAAGCGGGTGGGCTACCTGCTGGACACTGAGCCTGCCAAGCTGGGCCACCTGCTGCGCAACAGCGTGAACAATCCCATCCCGCCGGTGGACGTGCCGGCCGACAAAGCCCCCTGCCAGGAGGTGGTGTACAAGGCGACCGACCCCGGTTTTGATGTGCGCAAGATCATTCCCGCGCCCACCAACACACCCGAGGATGCCGGCCCGTACATCACGGTGGGCATGTGCTACGCCAAGCACCCGGATACCGGTGTGACCGACGTGACCATCCACCGCTTGTGCCTACATAACGAGGACGAAATATCCATCTTCTTCACGCCTGGCGCCCGGCACATTGGCGCCATGTTCGCGCGTGCGAATGAGCTGGGCGTTCCGCTGCCCCTGTCGGTCAGCATCGGGGTGGATCCGGCCATCTCCATCGCTTCCTGCTTCGAGCCGCCCACGACACCGCTGGGCTTTGACGAATTGTCCATCGCCGGCGCCCTGCGCGGCGAGGCCGTCGAACTGGTCGACTGCCTTACCATCGACGGCAAAGGCATCGCCCGCGCCGAATACGTCATCGAGGGCGAGGTGCTGCCCGGCGTGTTCGTTGCGGAAGACCGCCCCACCGGCAGCGGCCACGCCATGCCGGAGTTCCCCGGCTACAACGGCCCCGCGGCGCCCGATTGCAGCGTCTTCAAGGTGAAAGCCATCACCACCCGCAAAAACCCCATCATGCAGACTTGTATCGGCCCCAGCGAGGAGCATGTGAGCATGGCCGGCATCCCCACCGAGGCCAGCATCATCGACATGGTGGAAAAGGCAATGCCCGGCCGCCTGCAGAACGTCTACGCCCATCCGTCGGGCGGCGGCAAATATCTGGCCATCCTGCAGTTCAAGAAACTTGTGGCCAGTGACCAGGGCCGCGAGCGTCAGGCCGCCTTGCTTGCCTTCTCGGCCTTCGCCGAGCTCAAGCATGTCATCCTGGTGGACGAGGATGTGGACATCTTCGACACGAACGATGTGATGTGGGCGATGAACACCCGCTTCCAGGGCGATATCGACATCGTCACCATCCCGCAGGTGCGCTGCCACCCGCTGGATCCCTCCGAGAACCCGGAGTATAGCTATATGCACATGCCCACTGGCATGGCCTGCAAGACAATCTTCGACTGCACGGTGCCCTACCACCTGAAGGAGCGCTTCAAGCGCGCGCCCTTCCTGGATGTAGATCCCGCCAAGTGGGCGCCCGAATTGTTCAAGTAATGATAGAATGAGCGACACACAAGGCCCACGGCCACACCCTTGAGAGACGGGGCCGTGGGCCTTGCGTGATATTTTGCCCCGCCAAGCAACCACTGGATAAACCAATGGTTGCGATGAAAGGAAACCCCACCCATGGATAAAAAACGCCTGGTTGTCGGCATAAGCGGCGCTTCCGGCGCGCCGCTGGCCGTGGCATGCCTGCGCGCGCTGGCCGCCCAACCCCAAGTGGAGACGCACCTCGTCGTCACGCGCGGGGGCGAACTGACCATCGAACAGGAGACGCAGCTCTCGTTGGACGAGGTGCGCGCGCTGGCCGACGTGGTGTATGACAATGGCGACCTGGGGGCGGCCATCTCCAGCGGGACCTTCCGCACCGAGGGGATGATGGTGGTGCCCTGCAGCATGAAAACGGCGGCGGGCATTGCCAGCGGCTACAGCGACAACCTGTTGCTGCGCGCGGCGGACGTCTGCCTGAAAGAGCGCCGCCGGCTTGTGCTGGTGGCAAGGGAGAGCCCGTTGTCCACCATCCACCTGCGCAACCTGCTCGAGCTTTCCCAGGCGGGGGCGTCTATCCTGCCGCCGGTGGTTGCCTTCTACAACGGACCCGGCTGCATCGAGGACGTGGTGGACCACATCGTGGGCAAGGTGTTCGACCAGTTCGACCTGGATTACAAGGGGCTGCGCCGCTGGGGCGAGCCACAGGCGTAGGCGCGCAGAAAGGGGACGAGTGCAGATGGGTATTCAAGCAGAAAAAAGCTGCCTGGGCGGCAGCATCACAGCCAAAGCAGAGCGCATGGGCGAGGATCTGTGCGTCATCGTCACCGGGGGCGACGGGCCGCATTTTGGCGCGGTGAGCCTGGGCATCGCCCGCAAAAGCCTTACCGGCAGCGGCGAGGTGAGCGCGACGGTATCCACCATGAACATGACCGGCCACAAGGACGATGAGGTGGGCAACGCGTTTGCCAAGCGCCTGGCAGCAACGTTCAACTGCCGGGTGGTGGTGGCCTGCGGCATCCATTTCGACGGCGCCGGCGAGGCGGAGCTTGCCGCCGTGCGCCACGCGGCCGATGAACTGCTGGCCGACCTTGTGGCCAAGCTGAAATTGCAGTAAACTGGAGAACAGTGACGCGACATCAAAAGAGCGGGTGCCCCTTGGGCACCCGCTCTTTTTATGTGGTTTTGGCCGAAAGCTTTACAGCTTTACAAAGCCGAGCTCGACCGATTCATCCTTCACTTCGGCTTCGCAGGAGGCCGATTTGCCCTTGCCGTCCACCTTTAGGGTGTACTTGCCGGCAGCCAGGCCATCGAACTTGAAGTCGCCGAAGAAGTTTGTGGTCTGCGTGGCGGTCTTGCCGTCCGCGCCGGTGCAGGTAACGGTGGCGCCTTCAAGGCAGTCACCGTCCAGCAACACCGAACCGCCGATCCACTGCTTCGTGAAGCGGAAGAGGTTCTTGTAGTACATGCGGGGGTTGGTGCCCAGCTCGGCCTTATACTGCTCCAGGCCTTCGCTCGCTACCATTTTCTGCATCTCTTCGGGCTCGCAGAAGTAGTGCTTGATGGAGTAGGTGGGGCAGCTGTGCGTGCAGCGGGGCTCGGCCCAGCCGTCGTCCAGCAGGTGGGCGCACATGGTGCACTTCTGCGCCACGCCCTTCTCCTCGTTCCAGTAGATGGCGCCGTAGGGGCAGCTGTCCACCACTTCTTTTTTGCCTTTGGCCTTTGCGGCGTCGATCATCACGATGCCGTCTTCCCGGGTGGAGATGCAGTCCGGGTGGGCTTTCTGGCAGGGCGCGTCCTGACAGTGCTGGCAAGGCATGGCCAGGAAGGCGCAGTCCACACGAGGGTAGGGGCCGCGCTCGATGCGCTGGATGTTCATCCAGCGGTGTCCGTGCCGAGGCTGTGCTTCGGTATAAGGCAGGAAGTCGTTGTCGACATGCTCATCCTTACACGCCATAAAGCAGTTGTTGCAGTCGTGGCAACGCGCCACGTCCATTACGAGATATCGTTGCTTCATTAGTATTATCCTCCCCGGCCGTCAGGCGTTTTTCGGATCCCATTTTTCGGTCTTGCCATCCCATGCTTCGATCTCAACAAGGCAGTGCTCGGTGGCCATGCCGCTGGCGTTTTTGCTCATCAGGCGGCCGGCGGTGAGCTGGTTGATACAACCGGCCACATCGGTGGAATAGCCGGGCTCGCCGAGGGGGGTGTAGTCGGCGCAGGACTCGTAGCAGTGGCAGGTTCCCGGGGGCACGCGGTTGGTGATCTGGGCCGCGAAGCCAACAGAGCCGCGCTCGTTCCAAGCGCGAATGATGTCGCCGTCTTTGATGCCGCGGGCCGCAGCGTCGGCCGGGTTCATGCGCATGATCCAGTAGTAGTGGCCATTGATGAGTACGCGGTGATCCTTGATGTCGTTCATGAAGGAGTCCTTGGCGTCGCCCATGGTGTGGAAGGAAAAGCGCGGGTGAGGCGAGACGACGGCCAGCGGGTACTTTTTGTACCGCTCGGTATGGTGGCCTTCCCAGGAGGGGATGTACTGGATGAGCGGCGGGCGTTCCCGGTCGTCGGGGTCGAAGCGCTTGAGTGAGTTCGCCACGAACTCAATCTTGCCGCTCTGGGTCTGTAGTGTCTTCATCTCGCGGGTATCGCTCGGGCGGGGGCCCCAGTCGGGCGTGTCGCGCTCGCGGCCTTCGTAGTACCACAGCATGGCCGGGGCGGAGGGACCGCGCTCGTTGTCCGGCGCCACGAAGTAGCCGCGCTCGAAGAAGTCTTCCCATTTCATGTACTTGGGCATGCTGGTGGCATGGTATACCTGCTTCACCCAGTCAAGGTCCGTTTTGCCTTCGGAATACGGGCCTCCCACACCAAGAGCTTCAGCCACAAGGCGGAAGATCTCGTAGTCCGGCTTCGACTCGCCCAGCGGCTCGATGCACTTCATCTGCAACGAGACGACGCGGTGGCTGGCCTGGGTGTAGGAGAGCGGGATGTAGCCCGAGCAGTTGGCAAAGTCGGAGATGTCCCAGCGCTCGAAGTTGGTGCAAGCGGGCAGCACGATGTCCGAGAAGGGAGCTTCGCCCTCCCACCAGATGCTCTGGTTAATGACGCACTCGAGTTTGTCGGCGCGGTACATCTTGGCATAGCGGTTTGTCTCGCCCATGGTGCCAAAGAAGGCGCCGCCGTACTTCCAGTACAGCTTGAGCGGGCTGTACCCTGGCGAGGGGTAGACGCACTCGTGGAACTGCTGCTCAATGGCCGCGCCCACAAAGCCCTTGCCGCGCCAGCGGGTCTCGTCGTTCAGGATGCACTCGGGCAGCAGGAAGCGATTGAGGAAGTTGCCTGCCACAGTGTTGGTATTGGAAGAAGAGGGGCGGCTGGTGACGCCGTCGAACATGCGCCAGGCGAAAGTGTAGCCGGCTGCAGAATTCTCGCAGTCGCCGGAGATGGCGCCTTCGGCGTAGCCGGGGAAGAAGAAGTCGTGGTTACGGGGGGCGCCCTGTGTGGTGCTCCACACGTTGCAGCCGGGCTTGCCCATGCCCTGCATGGCGGCCAGGGCCACCATCATGCTGGTCCACTCCATGCCGATGGGGCTGCGGCAGGCGCCGCCCCATCCGCCCAGGCCGCCCGCGGCCAGGGTGGTGCGGTGGGTACCCCAGTAGCGCGCCAGCGCGCGGATGTCGCAGGCGGGGATAAGGGTCTCTTCCTCAGCCCATTCGGGGGTCTTGGCTACGCCGTCTTCGCCCTTGCCCAGGATGTAGTCTTTAAACTCGTCAAAGCCAAAGGTCTTGTTGGCGATGTAATCCTTGTCGTACAGGTCCTCGGTGATCCACACATAGGCAATGCCGGCGGCCATGGCGGCGTCGGTACCCAGGCGGGGGGAGAACCACTTGTCCGAGAACAGGGTGGCCGTGTGGTTGCGGAAGGGGTCGATGAAGACAGCGGGCAAGCCCAGGTCCTCATGCAGCCAGTAGCGGCGGCTGTTGCTCTCGTAGGCCGAGTAGATACCGGCGTTGGTCTCCGGGTCGCTGGACCAGTAGACGACAAACTCCGTGTTCTGCAGGCCGTCTTCCAGCAGGTCGCTCTGGGGCGGGTTGCCCAGAGAGTGGGAGAAGCCCCAATGGTGCATGGCGCCCCAGTGCCAGCCTTCCCAGCTGTCGGGGTTGTGGTCAGGGTAGGTGAGGCCCACGGTGTTCGCGAAGCGGAACAGCGAGGAGTGGCGGTAGCCCACGATGCCCCACATGTGGTGGGAGGAGGGCTCGATGGCCATTGCAGCAGGGCCCCATTCCACTTTCACGCGGTTCACTTCGGCGGCCACAAGGCGGATGGCCTCGTCCCAGCTGATGCGCTCGAAGCCAGAAACGCCACGGTTCTGGGGGTTGCGCTCGCCGTTGGGGTCCCAGTCCACGCGTTTCATGGGGTACAGGATGCGCTTGTCGGAGTAAATCATGGATTTGAAGCCCTGCGTGTACGACGTGAGCGTCGTGCGGCGGGGGGGCGAAAACTTGTGGCCACGAGCTTCGATAACCCAGGAGTCCGCGTCCTCGTTTGTCAGGTCCATCGGATAAATACGTACGATCTTATCCGCATCGACGTCGACATCGACGAAAACAGGACCACCTGTAGACGAATTCGTCTTGCGTACTATCTTGCCCATTCTGATCCTCCCGTTAGTATAATTGTGATAATGTAACAGGTCACACGCTAAGAGTATCAAAACGAACGTTAACTGTCAATATATAAAGGTATCTTTCAAGCAGCCCGCGAGTTGTTAATGGAAACACATCACTTAAAAAATGAGAATTGATCGTAGAATCGAGGTGATATTCATCCTAATTGTGGCTATATATTCTGGCCGCCTGCAACAGGTGCGCACCGGGGTGGGGATGGCCCGGGCGCGCGGTTCGCCGGAAGATGCTGCGGCAAAGGTGGTCCATGCTTGCATGGGTCTGTCCGTTGGGGTGGGCGATATCCATGCGTTTTTCAGCAGGGTTTCAATGGCTCTTCAAGCGTTCATCACCTGGCATGTGTAGGATGATGGCACACCCTCTGGAAAGGAGACCCAAACCCCTATGCGACCTGATCCCGCACATTCCGGCAGGCGGCGGTGGCCGGTACTTTTCACGGCCGTCCTTGTGCTCTGTTCCACCTTTGTACTGCTGGACGCCTTCGTCATACCCAAGGCCGTGGCCCTGGCGCCCGATGTATCCGTTTCCACCTCCGACGCGGCCTCGTCCGCCCTCCCGCCCGGGCAGGTGGAGGAACCCGCCGCAAGCAGCCAAAGTGCCGCAGACAGCGCCGAGGCTGTCCGTACAGAAACAAGCTACAGTGGAAATGGCATCGAGATACAGATCGAGACCGTGCGCGTGGACGATACCGATGTGTACATAGCCGACGTGCAGCTGGACGACCCCAGCCTGTTGAAGACCGCTTTCGCGCAAGACACCTATGGCCGCAATATCAAGGCCGCCACCAGCGACATTGCCGACGCGCACGGCGCGATCCTAGCCATCAACGGCGACTACTACGGCTTCCGCGATGATGGATATGTACTGCGCAATGGCACGCTGTACCGCGACGTGGCGCGTAGCGCAGCCAGCGACGAGGCGCTTGTAATCGACGGAGACGGCAATTTCTCTATCATACGAGAGAGCGAGGTGAGTGCCAAAGAACTGCAACAGGCAGGCGCCTGGCAGGTGTTCTCGTTTGGACCGGCGCTGGTGAAGGACGGCCAGGTGGTGGTGGACGCAGGAGACGAGGTGGCCAAGGCGATGTCCAGCAACCCGCGTACTGCCATTGCCCAACTGGGTGAGGGACATTACATGATCGTGGTGGCCGATGGCCGCACCAGCGAGAGCGAAGGGCTTTCCCTGCAGCAGTTGGCGCAGCTGATGGCCGAGCGCGGCGCGGTGACTGCCTACAATCTGGATGGCGGTGGCTCCTCCACACTGGTGTTCAATGGCCAGGTGCTCAACAATCCTGCAGGTGGCTCGGGCGGGCGGGGCAACCAGCAGAGCACGACAACAAGCGAAAGGCAGGTGAGCGATATTGTATACATCGGCTGAGGAGATGCGCCCCCCGAACGTGACACGGCGGGGCCTTTGGAAGGGCGCGGCCATCTATGGCGCCATTGCCGCCTTTTGTATCCTGTTGACCAACGTATACGCCCTGTTTGGGCATGGTGTGCGCTCGCCGGCCATGGACTGGATGTTCCTCTACCCGCTGGCCGGCGCGGTCATTGCCTTTGTGCTGGGGCTTTCCTGCCCGCAGGTGGCGGTGGCCCGCAGCTGGCCTGCGGCCAAAAACCTGTTCTCAGCAGGGTGTGCGGTGCTCGCGATGGGCGCACTTTTGCGCGGCATCCTGGACATTGCCGGCACGGCGTCCGGTTATCTCGTGTTCTATGCGGTGGCGGGCTGGCTGTGTGTGTGCGGCGCGCTGGCCGCGGGGCTTGTGGCGCTGCTGCGTAGGAACTGAGGGACGCGTTTCGCGATTTGAACCGGGATGTGATATAATAAAACCGGCCGGGCGCCCTGCTCCAAGCGGGCGGCCCCACCGGTTTTTCTGTTCAGCTTGTACAAATACGGGAGGATTTGCGATGCGGGACTGGGACGCGGAGCAGTACCTGCGGTTTACGAACGAGAGGACGCAGCCGGCGGTAGACCTGGTTGGACGCGTGGCAGGGCTGGGGTTGCAGCCGGGCCGTATTTTGGACGTGGGCTGTGGGCCGGGCAACAGCACGCGGGTGTTGGCGCGTCAGTTCCCGGGCGCGCAGCTGTTGGGCGTGGATAATTCGCCCGAGATGGTACGCACCGCCAAAGAGCAGAACCCCGACCTTTCGTTCCGGCTGTTAGACGCTGGGGGCGACCTGGCCCCGCTGGGTTCGGATTTTGACCTTGTGTTTTCCAACGCCTGCCTGCAATGGATACCGGACCACCCGGCGCTGCTGCCCAGGTTGCTTGGCCTGCTGGGCGCGGGCGGCGTGCTGGCCGTGCAGCTGCCGACGAACGAGCGGATGCAGCGCCTTTTAGCCGACGTTGCCGCACGGGACAGATGGCGGGCGCGGATGCCACAAAGCCGGACGTTTTACACACTCTCGCCTGCGGAATATTACGATCTGCTTTCCGCCACGGTGGGGGAGGTGGCCCTGTGGCAGACGACCTACTACCATCGGATGCCCTCCCATGGCGAGATCGTGGCATGGTACCGCAGCACGGGGCTTCGCCCGTATCTGGAACAACTTCCAGACAACGAAAAATCACTTTTTGAAGAAGACGTGTGCCGTGAGGTGGAGCGGGCATACCCGCCCCAGAAAGACAGTGAGGTGCTTTTCCCATTCCCGCGGCTGTTCTTTGTGGCGGTGCGGTGAGGGCGTATTTGGGCAGTGGGGCGTTTTTGTATCTTTTCCCGAAGCCCAAAAATCGATATAATAGAGCGTAAGAGAAAAGTGAGCACAGCAACCAAGGAGGATTTCCATGCGAGACGAGACAAAATGCCTGCATTCGGGTTACACGCCCAAAAATACCGAGCCGCGCGTAATGCCCATCGTGCAGAGTACCACCTATGTGTTCGATTCGACCGAGGATGTGGCCGCTGTTTTTGACGACCCCACAAAAAACCTGATCTATTCCCGGTTTGCCAACCCCACTGTGATGGCCGTGGAGGCGAAGATCGCCGACCTGGAGGGCGGTGTGGCCGCCATGTGCACTTCGTCGGGCCAGGCGGCCACGCTGATGGCCATACAGAACCTGTGCAGCGCGGGGGACAGCTTTGTCAGTGCTTCGCAGATCTATGGCGGCACCTACAACCTGTTTGCCACCACGTTGCCCAAATTCGGCATCGAGTGCATCTTTGTGGATGGTGACGCGGACGAAGAGACGATCGCCGCGGCCATCAAACCAAACACGAAAGCGCTGTTCGGCGAGACGATGGCCAACCCCGCGCTGTCTGTGCTGGACATTGAAAAATGTGCCCGGGTGGCCCATGCAAACGGCGTGCCGCTGCTGGTGGACAACACCTTTGCCACCCCCATCCTGTGCAAGCCTTTCCAGCACGGGGCGGACATCATCATCCACTCCACCTCAAAATATATGGACGGCCACGCCGTGCAGGTTGGCGGGGTGATCGTGGACGGCGGCAGCTTCGACTGGACAAGCGGCAAGTTTCCGAACTTTACAGAGCCCGACGAGAGTTACCACGGGCTGAAGTATGTGGAGATGTACGGCAGGGCGGCCTATATCATAAAGGCCCGCATGCAGCTGATGCGCGACTACGGTGCGTACCCGGCGGCTCACTCGGCCTTCCTGCTCAATCTTGGGCTGGAAACGCTGCCCCTGCGCATGCAGCGGTATTGCGAGAACGCCCAGAAGGTGGCGGAGTATTTCGCAGGCTGCGAGTGGGTGCAGGCGGTGCGGTACCCCGGCCTTGTAGGCGACGCGTATTATGATCTTGCCCAAAAGTACCTGGGGGGCGCCAGCGGCATCATCTCGGTCAACATCAAGGGCGGCCGGGAAACGGCCATACGCTTCATGGACGCGCTGAAGCTTGCTTCCAACGAGGTGAACGTGGCCGACATCCGCACCTGTGTGCTGCATCCCGCCAGCGAGACGCACCGCCAGCTGAACGAGCAGCAGCTGGCTGCCGCCGGTATCGACCCCGGCATGATCCGCTTCTCTGTGGGGCTGGAGAATGTGGAGGATATCCTGGAGGACGTGCGGCAGGCATTTGCGGCGCTTGGCCCCTGCCCGGAGTAAAACGCCCGACGCAAAATAAAACAAAGCAGCCGGCGGCAGTAATCTGCCGCCGGCTTTGCTTGTGGCCAGTGAGGCGCTGTTGCCATGGCACCCGTTTGGGGCAAAATGCCCTAGATGCGGATGGTGGAGCCCACCGTTTGTAACTGGAGGCGGTCGGCTATCATGGCAATGAACTCCGCATTGGTCGGCTTTCCTCTTTCGCTGTTCACCGTGTTGCGGAATATCTCGTTCTTTACTTCAAAATCGCTGCGGTCCCATGCGACCTCAATGGCGTGCCGGATCGCGCGTTCCACCCGGGAAGGCGTTGTGCCGAATTTTTTTGCGATGGTGGGGTAGAGCCGCGTTGTGATGACACCAATGGCGGGTTGGTTTGTGAGCGCCATGCAGATGCCTTCGCGCAGGTAGTAGAACCCTTTGATGTGCGAGGGAACCCCCACCTCGTGCAGCATCTCTGTGATACGCACCTGCGTGTCGTGTACGGGGCCTGCGTGCCTCTCTTCTGTAGGCGAAAAACGCAGCACATCCATGAGCGTTTCGATCTCGAAGGGCTTGACGAAGAAATAGTCTGCGCCCAGTGATGCGGCATGCATCTCCAGCAGGTCGGTGATGAAGTTGGAAAGGATGATGATAACAGGTTCTGTTTCCAACTTCAGACGGTTGATTGTCTTCATGACGCCAAGACCATCAAGCTTTGGCAATACAATGTCCATAAGGATGACGTCGGGGCTCAGTTCCACGATCCGGTCCAGAGCGTCATAGCCGTCTGCCGCAGTGCCGACGATGACGATGTCGGATTGTGTTTCCAGTTCCTTTACTAGGAAGGTTCGAAAATCCTGGTTTGCATCTATGATCAAAACCCGTTTATTGCTTTCCATACTTTCCCACCCTTTCTATTGCGTTTTGTCCGTACATGGTTCCCCCGTAACCTTGCTTATATTATACCTAACGAACGTTAGGTAGTCAACAAAAATTTTTCACTTTTCTCGCGCTTTTTTGCCGTTTAGTGGCATAATAATCGTTACAATGGAAGAAAGAAATGAGCACTAAACAAGCTTATATATTGGCTCGCTTTTGTGTCCTTTTGTGCGCAACAAAAAAACGGTGGTATTGCCACCGTTCATGTCGAATCGTGTCAGTATTCGCCGCGTTTCAGGCGGTCGCAGATGTAGGACAATAGTGTTTTTTCGGACAGGCTGAAGTCGGTGTCCTCGTCCGGCTGATGATGTGCGAACTGGATGATGACGCTTACGCGTACCCGTGTCATCACCTCGGCCGCCAACAGCGTATCGTTGGGAGGCAGACGCCCGCTTTCCACAAGTACGTCTAGGGTCTGTTTCCAATATTTTACATGACGCGCTATGACCGCCTCTCCCCAGAATTCGCGCACCCTGGGGTGGGTGAACTGTTCCAGCAACGAGATACGCACCATCTGGCGTGCTTTCTCACCATCCACCTTGTCCAACGGCGGGAAAAACTCCGCCACCACTTCGTCAAAACTCATGCCCTCAATCTTGGCACGTATAGCGTCTATGGTGGGGTACTCGAGCAGTGTGAAGACCTGGAGGTGATAGGAATCCACAATAGCGCTGAATATCTCTTCTTTCGAGTTGAAGTAGTGGTAGATGGAGGCGGACTTGATACCCACCTTCTGCGCCAGGTCGCGTATAGAGATACAGGTAAAACCGCTTTCAGAGAAGAGTTCTATCGCCTGATCCAAAATCAGTTGTCGCGTGTCTTGTTTTTCCATAAGCGCCCCCGTTCCTCATACCATAATACCAAGGATTGCACAATAAGCGCAAGTATCCTAGGGGAAATATATGAAATAAATAAATCCCAGTACGATGGTATGATCCATTTGCATGAAAAGACGGAGCGTAAATTATGGATGGGGTGGCAAATATTGATGAAATAGTGAAGTAGAACGGCCAAAAAATCCGGCCGGAAGGCTACGCTGTTGATTGCAACATATCTAG
>JAVBQQ010000022.1:0-26722 GCA_031548875.1 Oscillospiraceae bacterium | reverse complement strand
GCACACAAATGCAATGGCGCTGTCGTCCGACGCGATGATAAGATCCGGCGGGCTGGAAAGACACATGGTGCGCACCGCATAATACGCGTTCTCCGCACGCTCGTACTCCGTGCGGAAGCGGTTGGAGAACAGCGGGATGTTGTGGTACGAGATGCCCTCCATCGCCGAAAGCTCTCCCCATATCCCGTCCTGCATCTGGGTGTCCCAGGGGTCGTTGGGGTAATACGACGAGATATGTAGCACGATCTTAGCGGCCGTGGGGTCCCGATGTTCGCCCGCGCGGATCTTGTCATACGTGCCGTCCGCTTTCATGGCGGCAAGGCTCTCGGCCACCTCGGGCACCAGAGCCGCGTGCTGCTTGTTCAGGTATGTGTACGAGGGCATCTTATCCAGCGTTGCGGCGTACCGCACACCCTCCTTTACGATCATGTCCATATCGGCGGTGGAGCTGGTGATGATGACATCGCACTCACCGGCCAGCAACGCTTCATTTAGCTCAAAAAAAGTCTCCCGCTGTATCGAGCCTTCAATGTCGGCCGGGAGATGGTTGATGATATACGTTTTTTGGTACAGGTGCCCCACCCGCAGGCCGGCAAGGTCTTCCCAGCCCTCGATGCGTTTTTCGAACCCCTCCCGCGTAAATGCCGGGAAGCTGACATCCAGCAGCTGCTCGGGCACCATCACAAGGTTTGGAAAGTTTGTCTCCAACCCTTGTGTCTGGCTGGCAATCGAGTCCCGCTCGCCGCTGTTGGCCATCTGTATGGCATAGGTCATGGGCGCGGCGTCCATCGTAATGGTGTACCCGATGCGGCGGTACGCCTCGTAGAGCAGTTGGTCAATCACGGTGGATTCATCCACATTAATGACCAGGTTGAGCGTGCCCCTGGCCTGTTGCGCTTCCCCTGCGTCCTCTTCACCCGCCTTTGCGGGGGCCAGCCCCTGCGCCGGCAGGGAGAACAACATGCCCAAACACAAAAAGACCAGTGTCGCCGCACCCAAACGCAACCGTATTCGCATCATTCATCTCTCCCCAGTTGCGGGGCCCGCCAGTAGAACAGCGCCGGCCAGGCCTCGCTGTGCGATGGTGCCCTCCGGCAGAAAAATCCGGTGGCACATCTTTATTGTATCCCAAACCTTCCTGGTAGACGCGATTTGTTTGTCGCTATTTGTAAGCATACTTTACGTTTTTTCGCGTTTTTTGCCCGCGAAACATTCGCCCCCCCGCCAGAACTGTTGTAGCAAAAACCGCCCTGCGACGATCCCGTCGCGGAGCGGCTCTTATTGCAACACAGTGGGCGGCGGCAGACGGGCGGCGCGGCTAAAACACCGAGGTGTCCTTCTCGTCGTAAGACATGAAGGAGGCCAGCGTCTTGTGCAGCCCCTGTGTGTAAAGCAGCCCGCACACGATCACGTCTATCTGCCTGGTCGTGATGAACGCCCTGCCTTCCACGATCCTGTAAAAATCCACCGAGAGCGAATTTGTATCGATTGTCTCGCCTGTTCCTTCGCTTGCGCGTTTGATGGAGTTCATTAGTTTTTCAGGTGAGTATTCTTCCTTTTGCCCCTGCTTTTTCACCACAGTCATACAAAAGCACCTCCCATATCATTACCCTCATCATACCAGAAAAGACGCTTTTGTAAAAGATGCGGCAACATACATTTTTTGCGCGTCACCGCCGGGCGCTCTTCACGCAAAGCAGCCCATCCGGCCGGGCACAAATACCCGTGCATCCATCTTTTTCAGTTCCGGGCTCACGCGCGGGCGGAAACCCATCTGCCCCAGCACATCCTTTTCAAGGTCCACCCCCGGCGCGATCTCCACCAGCAGCAGGCCATCCTTCTCCAGCCGGAACACGGCGCGCTCGGTCACATACAGCACCTCCCTGCCCGACTGCCGGGCAAGCATCCCGTTGAAGGTGATCTGGTCCACCTCCTCCACGAACTTGGGCATCTGCCCCTGCTGCTTGATGGCCAGCTGCCCGCCGGCCACCTCCGTCTCCAGCCCTTTCGCAGCAAAATAGGTGCAGAACACCACCTTGCGGCTGGTCTGGCTGATGTCGATGAACCCGCCCTGCCCGGCCGCTCGCCCGGCAAAACGGCTCACGTTCACATTGCCTTGCTTGTCCACCTGCGCCGCGCCCAAAAAGGTGATGTCCAGGTTGCCGCCGTGGTAGAAATCGAACATGGATGGGTGGGCCAGGAAGGCCACCGGGTTCTGCACAGCCCCAAAATTCCAGCCCGCCTGCGGGGTACCGCCAATGGCGCCCAGCTCCAGCGTGAAGGTGATGTCGTCCATCCCCTCCTGCGCGGCCACGGCGCCCACGCCGGCGCCAATGCCCACGCCCACGTTCACGATGGCACCCGGATACAGTTCGAACGCGGCCCGGCGGCAGACGATATCGTCGGCGTTCAGGGTTTCCGCCGCCTTTTTGGCCACCTGCCCCGGCGCACGCACCTCACCGCTGAAGGAGGCGTCGTACACCGTACCTCCGGCCTGGCGGTGGTTTTCGGCAGGGTCTTCGACCACCACCACCGCGTCCACAAGCTCACCCGGCACCACCACCTGCTTCGCGGGCAGGCTGCCCCGGGCGGCCACCCGTTCCACCTGGGCAACCACCCGTCCACCCGACGCCTTGGCCGCAAGGGCAATCTCCAATATCTCCAGCTTGAGCGCCTCGCGCTCGATGCTCAGGTTTCCGTCCTCGTCCGCGGTGGTTCCCCGTATAAGGGCCGCCGTCACGGGGAAGCTCTCGTAGAAGAGCCACTCCTCGCCCTTCAGCTCCATCACCCGCACGATCTCCTCGCGGGTGACCTTGTTCATCTTCCCGCCTTCCTGCCGCGGGTCCACATAGGTGCCGATGCCGATCTTGGTCAGCAGCCCCGGCTGTTTGGCGGCGCTGCAGCGGTACAGCTGGTTCAAAACACCCTGCGGCAGCACGTACGCCTCCAGCTGGTCGTTCTCGATCATCTCCCGCAGCTTTGGCACCACGTCGGGATGGGAACATATCGTCCGTTTCACAAAACCCGGATGGGCAAAATGGTTGTCGCCAAAGTCCGGCGTGGGGCCACCGTGCCCGCAACCCGCGTACAAGGCGAGCCCGGCGGGGTGACCGGTTTTCAGGAACCGTTCCTCCAGCCCTTTTACAAGGTACTCCGGGTAGCCCACCACCCCGGCCGAAGAGATCGCGATGCCGTCTCCGTCGCGGATCATTTCAAGCGCCGCTTCCCGGTCCATGATCTTATTTTTCATCTCCGTCATCCTCCCATGTGGTCTGCCGCCAGCAGCGCGGCCCCTATGGCGCCGGTGTACTCGGCCTCGTCGCAGGCCACGAATGTGATTCCCGTATCCTTTTCCAGCGCTTCCACAAACGCCCGGTTGTGCGCGACGCCCCCCGCCAGCACCACCCTGTCCCAGTTGGGGCAGGTGATCTCATCCACTGTGCAGCACGCCCGCACGGCGGCGGCCCGGGTGCAGGCGGCCGCCACCTGCCGGGGCGGCGCGCCCCGGTTCAGCAGCTCCAGCGCGTCCAACTGCGCAAAGTTCACGCAGCTGTCATTCACTACAGCCTCGCCCACGCCCGGCGGGGGCAACAGGCTCATCTCGTCCAGCGCAAGCTCCAGCCGCTCGGCCATCTCTTCCAGGAAAAGGCCCAGCCCGGCCGCACATTTTTCGTTGACGACCATCTCGGCCAGGGCGCCGTCCTCCCGTAAAATCACCACCAGCGTCTCGTCGGCGCCCACATCCACCAGTGCGGTGGCGTCCGCGCACAGCGCGCGGCAGGCGCGCGCGGCGGCAAGGGGCTCCGTTACCCGACCGGTGGCAAAAGGAACGTCCAGCTTTCCCTTGCCGGTGGCAAACAGGGCGCCCACTTCCGTCTCTTCCGCGCCTGCTTCGCGCAGCAGTTCCCGCCACAGCCGCCCTGCGTTCTCTGCCCGCTGGGCGCCGCCCGATTCAGTTTTCCCTCTCGCCACGACCTTTCCGTCGCACAGCAGCACGGCCTTTGCATAGGCCAGACCCATGTCGATCCCGCCCGTCAGCATGCCTCTGCCACCCCCTCAGTTTTCCAGTTTTTCCAGCCCCTGGCTCTCCATCCAGGCGTCCAGCTGGTCCAAAAAACGCATCTCGTCCAGGTCGTTCCTGTCGCCCGGCTGGCTGCCCTCGTACAACATCACGTTCACGCCCGCCTCCCGCAGGCGCATGGCCTGCTCTTTGCGGGTGAAGGTGCAGCCCACCCCGCTGCGCCACAGCCCGAATAGCGCCCCGTCCACCTGAAAGATGTCCGCAAACTCGTTCAACGCATACGGGCGGGTGTACTCGTCTATCTTGAAGTGATGGGGTGCGCGCGCGTCGGGCCCCACCACGAACCGCACCTCGTCCTCCCGCGTCTCGATGGGCATGTCGGGCGGGTAGGTGGGGTAGTCCCGCTCGCCGATGCTGCCGTCCGGCTTGCGCTCCAGCTGCGAGCGCTCGAAGTGCGTGTACTGGGAACCGATGCACACGGCCCCGTATTGCTCCATGTAGCGGTAATATTTCAGGTAATGCCAGGGCGGAGGGTGCGCTTCCATCCAGCGGTAGCGCTCATTGCCTACGGCGGCGATCTTGTTTTCCGCCCGCCACTTCACCTCGTCGCGCAGCATCTTCCAGAAGTCCACCGTCTCCTGCGGGTCTATCTTCGTAAGGCCGCCCAGCGTGTAGAAGGAATACAGGTCCTTCACGGACAGCGGCGTGGGCTTGAAGGTCATGTAGTAGGAAACATCCTGCCGGTACTGCTTGATGTCCTCGCTGGCGCGGATCATCCCCACCATCTTTTCGTCGTCGAACCGCTGGCCGAACACCCGCTCCAAGTCGTTGATCTCTTTGAGCAGGCAGTAGTTGCGGTGCTCGATCATCGCCTCCTCGCGCGCCGCGTCCCGCTCGCCCAGGTACATGGTAAAATCCGCCGACCAGCGCGGCACGGGGGCAAAATCCCGCACCTGCTCGCCCCGTTTGATGTGGGAATCGCACACGCAGGGAAAGGGCACCACAAAGGCGCGCTGCGGGAAGGGGCTGCCGTCTTCCTGGTGCCCCAGAAACATGGACCCCCAGCAGTTGTTGTGGTAGCCGCACACCTCGCGCCCCCATCCGCGGGCCTCGCTGGCCAGGCGGCAGCGGCGCGCAAACGCCGAGCTCTTGCTGGCAATCATCGCGCCCTCGGGGTTGTCCTCTATCACCGTGATGTCCGGGAAGGCCACCTGCCAGTCCACGATAAAGCTGGTGTTGCCCTGCCCCACGATGTTGTCGCCGTCCTCGATGGATTCCTCCCATTTGCGGCGCAGTTCCTTGGCCTTCGCCCAACACTCCAGGGGCCGTGTCTCCCAAAGCTGCTTTTTCATCCGTAGGGCCCCTCCTTCTATAACGCCTGTTTTTTGTGCCAGCCCACCAGCCGGTTCAGCCCGGGGCGCAGCATGTTCAAGAACGCCTCCAGCCGCATGCTGGTCTCTTCGGGCGGCAGGGTGGTGTCCCGCTCCAGGAACAGGAAGGGGATCTCCCGCTCCCGCAGCAGCTTCCACACCATGTAGTTGTCCGTTCCATGCAGGTGGCAGTACACCTGCTTTGCAATGATGACGCCGTCCACGTTGAAGTCCTCGGCCAGCTCGAAGATATGCTGGCTGCGCCGGCGCCAGTTGTTGTCCTTCACCGGGTTTCGGGGCTTGTCCAGGTACCGCAGGGCCAGCGCCATCAGGCGGTCCTTCTGCGGGATTACCTCGTTCCACACGTACGAGCTGCCGTTGTCCAGCTCGTCCACTACGATGTCCGCCCCCAGGGCCTCCACCATCTCTTCCAGATACGTGTCATGCGTCTCGCTGCCAATCAACATCAGACGTATGCGGTCCTTCCCCGGCGCGCGCGCTTCCAGGTGCGGCACAAAATCGCGCAGCATTCCGTTCATCTCCGCCTTGTCCATCACCTGCGCCGCAAACATCGCCTCCATCGCCTCCACCCCGTGGATGGGCGGCCTGTCGGCCCGGCGCAGCTCATACATGCGGCGCAGAAGGCGCCGGTTCTCGTTGTACACCTCGATAGCATCGTCCAGCGCATCCTCTGTAATGGCGTTTCCCGTCCATTCCTCCAGCCTGCCTTTCAGGACGGCAAGCTCCGAGCACAGCAGCGTCTTGGAGGTAGCCGCCGTCAGGTAGTCGGGCAGGAAGAGGTAGTGAGAAAAAAGCTGGGGCACGTTATTTGCCGCCACCTCGAAGGCGTTGTACATCCACTGGCAGCCTTCCACGTTCACCAGCCCATCCAGGTAGTCGTACGCGCCCGAGAGCAGCTCGTTCGTCATCGCCTTCACCGGGTAGCAGGAGGCGTATATCCACTTGTCTGCCCGGGTGTTCGGCTGCCGCCCGGCCGTGATGCGCACGGGCAGCACGCCCGCGGCATAGGCCAGCTCCTCGGGGAAATAGGGCTCGAAATACCCCAGCACCTTTCCGCCTGTGCGCTCTTTCCAGCGCCGGGCATAGCTGTGCCTGTCGGCAAAAATACTGCGGAAGGAATCCATCCTCTCTGCCTCCTGTATGCTGTGTGCGCTCACGCCAGAAGCGCGGCGCCAATCGCGCCGGCCAGCTGCGGGTCATACCGGCTCTCCAGTGCCGTCACGCCCAGCTCCCGCTCCAGCCGCTTTGTAACGCCCGGGTTCTTGGCCAGCCCTCCGGTGAAGCCCACGGCCGGGTACGCAAGGCCGATCTCCCCCACGTCCAGGGGCTGCAGGCGCTGCACAAGGCCCAGTATGCGCCAGCTGACAGCGAACAAGTAAGACGCATATATCTCATTTTCACAAAGCTTCTCCGCCTTGAAGTCGGGCCGGAAAAGCCCCATCGTCTCTGTGCCCGAAAAGGTGCCGCAGGTGGTGCTCACCGGCTCCGGCTCGGCGGGAACATCCAGCGACAGCTCGCCGATGCGCTCGATGGGCACCTGCAACAGCCCACACATCCGCTCCATACTGCGGCCAAAGCCGGTGGCGCATTTGTCGCTCACCATAAAGTCCCGCACCCGGTCCCAGTCGTAGAGGCGGATGGCCTCGCAGGTCTGCCCGCCCATGTCCACCACCGTGTGCACCTGCGGCCCAAACAGGAACCGCGCGCCCTTTGCGTGGCAATGCACCTCGTCGGCCATCGCATCTGCAAAGGCCGCGTTGCGCCTGCCAAATCCGGTGGCCGCCACCCGGGCAATGTCGCCACGGGCCATGCCGCTGCCGCCCAAGGCGCCGGCCAGCGCCTGCTCTGCCGCCTGGGCAAAATCGGCCCCCACACGCAGGCTGGCGTAGCCGAACAGCTCCCCATCGCACAGGATTGCCGCCTGCGCGCTGGTCGTGCCCACGTCCACCCCGGCGCGCACCTCCCCGGCCCCTCGCCAATCTATCGTTTCCGATGTCCAGGCCGTCTCGCGCCAGCGGCCAAATTCGTTTTTCATGGCTTTCGTCCATTCCTTTCGGGGGAATCGTGGCCCTTCAACCCTCTTTATATATGCATGCGCCCCTGGGGGCGCTGCGTCAGTAACGCGCCTGGGTGGCCACCCACTCCAGCACAGCCTGCAGCTTCTTCACATCCACACTTTTGATGTCCATCAGGTTGCGGTTGAAGCAGAAGTAGAACCCGCCGCCCGGCGCACATGTCTCTATCAGCCGCTTCGCCTCGTCCACACACGCCTCCCGGCTGCGCGCCAGGGTGATCGTGGGGTCGAAAAAACCGCCAAAAAAGCGTTTTTGTCCCAGCTTCCCTTTGATATAGCAGGCGTCCCCTTCTTCAAACTGGAAACCCACCCTCTCCCGGGGCAGCCGGTCCAGATGGTCGTAATAGCGCGACCAATCCCCCTCGGCAAAGATATTGCAATATACGCCTCGCTCCACCTGGTAGCGGATCATCTCCTCAAAGGTGGGCCAGTAGAACCGCTCGAACGCCTCGGTGCTGATGAAGGGCGGCATGTGCAGCGGGATGAAGCTCACCCGCCCCGCCGCGTCCCCATCGGCCGAGGCCTGGAACCTGCATACGGGAAGCAGCGCCCGCACTGCGCGCTCCACCTTGTCCGGCGCCCGGCGCAGGTCCATCACAACGCCGCGGAAGCCCCGGAAATGATCGGCCAGCATATCGAAGGGGATATACGTTTTGGGCCCGTCGGCCAGCGGCACCATGTACCCGTACTGCCCGCTGAGCGAGCGGGCGATCCCCCGGGTGATGTCCGCCTCCTGCCGGTGGGTGGCGTATGCCTTCGCCAGCCGGATGCTGCGCTGCGTGGGCGGCGCATCCAACGCCCGGCAGCTGCGGGGCAGAACCTTTTCCAGGATGGTGCCCACCGGGTCTTCTATCAGCGCGTCGTACCACTCGGCCGGCATGCTCTCCACCTCGGGGCGCTGTATGGCGCCGGTGGAGCTGACGACCCAGTTTTTGGAACCCAGCATCTGGAAAGACCAGGGGAACCGGAGGTTCACGACGGGGAAGGTGTCCGACGGAAAATGCGCGCACACGGCCGTGCACGCCTTTTCTACAAGGGCGGGGTCGTACAGCGCGCGCCGCAGGTCCACACCCGCAAAGTCACAGGCGGCCTCCAGCTGGAACTTGACCACCAACGGTACCCTTTTCGGGGTTCTGCCCGCAAGCAGGTCCTCCCTCATACAAATGCGTTCCGCCCGCAGGTCATCCACGGCCAGCCCCCCCTTTCTTTCCGGTAACCGCCAATCGATTCCGCTCGCCGCAGGCCTTGCGCTTTCGCCCAAATACCCGGCGCTTTTCACGCAGCCCGCGCTCCCTTAAAACAATCCCAGGAGAAACGACATCATGTCCGTTTCCGCTTTTTCAAATACCGGTTCCATCATCCCGCGCCACGCGGGGTCTATCTCCGGACGCGCCTGCAAAAACGCGTCAAACGTCTCGTAATACGGGCCCTGCCGCACGTCGGTCTCCCTGTCCATCTTCGTTTCCTCCCGTCCGTCAAACCACTAGTGCTTCGGTGGTCGGTGGGCATGGCTGCAGCGACGTTGTCCGCTCGCCACCACCCGTCTTTTCTTTCAAGAAAAAGGGCGCCATGCCGACGATCTGTATCCGCCTGCATGGCGCCCCGCACCTGTTGGGTCGTATGGAACAGGTTATGCCGGTTTCTCAAACGGCACGTAGGGCTGGTCGTAGCCGGCGCGCAGGTCGGCGCATTTGTCAATCAGCTTCTGGCCCAGGTCCCCCGCCAGCTGCTTCATCTCGTCGGTGTCCAGCAGGGTCATCGAGATGTCGGTGAACGCCTTGTTCTCGTCCTCGCTCAGCTCGTAGAAATCGACGCCCTGGTCCTTGTACGCCTGGATAAAGGTATCGCTGTCGGCGGCCATCTGCTCTTCGCTATAAACGGCGAAGCGGTCGACGGCGCGGTTGAAGGCTTCCTGCTGTTCAGGGGAAAGCTTGTCCCAGGCGTCCGCGTTCATGAACATGCCGCCGTACACTTCCTGCATCGTGTTGTAGGTCACGTAATCCACCATCTCGTACAGCTTGAAGGGGCCCACCACCGTAACGCCGCCCGTAAAGACCGCGTCGACAGTCTTGCGCTCCAGCGCCGTGGAGATGTCGCCCAGGGCGATGGTGACGGGCGCGCCGCCCCAAAGCTTAACGGCTTCACCCACCCACTTGCCGGAGGCACGCACGTTCATGCCCTGCAGGTCGGCCGGCGATTTGACGGCCTTGGAACCGCTGATGAATGACATGGTGCCGCCGGCCACCGGGAAGACGTGGCGGATGCCGTAGGGCTGGCAGATCTCATCAATGGTTTCGGTAAGCGCGTAGGCGTATTCCATGTACCGGTCGGAGCGGAACAGCCCGGGCACCTCCAGGGGCGAAAGCTCCTTGATGGTGGGCGAGAAATAGGGCGTGGCCGCGTGGGCAATGTCCACCGCTCCGCTCTGCAGCGCTTCCAGCGTCTCGGTGTCGTTCACCAGGCTGGCCGCGGGATAGGTAGTCACAAGCACGGTGCCGCCGCTCTCCTCGCCCACTGCCTCGGCAAAGAAGTCATACGAGCGGCCGGTGGGGCTGGTTGCCGGCTGGGGATACGCAAGCTTGAGCTCCACGACATCGCCCGCAGCCGCGGGCGCCGCCGAATCGCTGCCGCCGCCGGACGCCGTAGACGCCGGGGGCGCTGTGGAGGCGGCGCTGCCGCCGTTGCCCCCGCCGTTGCCGGAACAGGCGGCCATCATTGCTGCCGCCAGGCAGAAGGCCAATCCCAATGCAAGCACTTTTTTCAGGTTTTTCACTTTTTTCCTCTCCTTCTTCTCGTATCTATATGGTGGTACGCGGACAACATGGGGGTCACATGCGGGAGGGCAGGAACAGGCTGATCTGCGGGAAAACGCAGAGGATCACAAGCCCGATGATGAGCACAACGACATAGGGCAGCGCCCCTTTTATGATATCGGACATCTTCACGTCTGAGACGCCGCGCAGGATAAACAGGTTGAGACCGACGGGCGGGGTGATCATGCCGATCTCCACACAGAGTGTGGAAACGACGCCGATCCATATCGGGTCGAAGCCCATCTCCAGCAGGGCGGGGTAGATAAACGGGATGGTGAGGATGACCATGCTGCCGGGGTCCATCAAACAGCCCAGGACGAACCAGAGGACGAACAGGAGGACCATCACGATCCAGGGGTTGAGACCGGTACCCACAATGACCTTGGCCAGTCTCTGCGCAATGCCCAGATAACTGACCACATAGCTGAGCACCAGACCCATGATGGTCATGAACAGCAGCATCGCCGTGGTGCGGGCGGTTCCCTGGAAGGCGTCCTTTAGGAACTTCAAGGTCAGCTTGCGCTTGAGCACAACGATGAGGAACGCGCCCACAGCGCCAAGGCCCGCGGCTTCGGTGGGGGTGGTGATGCCGGTGTACATGGCGCCCAGCACCACTACGATCAATATCAGTGCGGGCACCGCGTTCACAATGCCCTCTCTCCAGCTCAGTTCAAAGGCGTCGTCGCCAATCTGGGGCTTTTTGCGGGTCGCGTCGATGGCCTGTTGCAGCGCGTCGTCCGGCACGTCTACACCAATGCCGGCAAGGGCGGGGTTCAGGCGCACCCGAACGATGATGGAGATGCAGAAGAGCGCGCTGAGCATCAGGCCGGGCAGCAGGCCGGCCATCAAAAGCTTTGCGATGGATGTTTCGGTGATAATGCCGTACAATACGAAAGTGAGGCTGGGCGGTATCATGATGCCCAGCGTGCCGCCCGCGGCCACCGTGCCCACGGCAAACGACGGCGCATAGCCCCGCTTGGTCATCTGGCTGATGGAGATGCGCCCGATGGACGCCGCCGTGGCGGGCGAAGAACCGCACAGCGCCGCAAAAACCGTGCAGGCCAGCGTGGTGCTGAGGGCAAGGCCGCCACGAAAACGCTTCATCACCTTGTTCAAAAAGTCATATATATCGGCGGCCACGCCGCCCTGGGCCAAAAATTCCGCCATGATGATAAACAGTGGCGCTATCATCTGGTTTGTGCTGGTCCCTTGAGAAAACGCCGTGGCGCCGAACCGGGTAAGGTGGGATGGTTCCATAAAGATAAGCATGACGACCAGCCCTGTAAAGCCCAGCGCCATGGATACCGGCGAACCCATAAAGAGCGAAACAAGCAAGACTGTGATTATGATAATGGCCAATACTGCCATGGATGACATTGGCTGACTCCCCCATTCCTTGCTGATGTGCGATTGACGGTACCCGTGTTTTACAGGTATTTTTCATCCTTTGTAAACAGGTCCAGAAGGATAAAGACGAGAGTAATGACCATCATGATGGAACCAAACACAATGGCCGCCCATAGAATAATGGCGGGGATCTGGGCGTTTGCATAGGTGAGCTGGTTTGTGTCGATGGCGGCCTTTGCCAGGATGATCCCCGCCCGCAGAAGGAAGATGATGAGCACGAGCGAGATGACGTACCCGATGATGGACATCACCCGGCGGGGCGTCTGCCCCCAGCGTTTTTCCACCGCGTCACGCAGCAGGTCCACGGCCACGTGCCCTTTCTCCTGGAACGCGTAGGGCGACGCCAGGAAAACGGCCCAGATCAGCAGGTACGAGCATACGTCCACCGACCACGAGGTAGGCGATGCGAAAAAGGCGCGCATAACAGCCTCAAACACAGACAGGATGCCGATGGCAAAAACCATGACGCCCGCCGCCCGTCCCAGCACCTGGTTGAAGACACGCAAAAAATTTGGATATTTCATAAGCTGCCCTCCTGTTACTATCACTGCCCCGTTCACGTGCGCGTCATGGCTTGTCCTTGCCTTTTTCCCGGCCGATATGTTCAAGGCCGCGGAACATGCGGGTGTGCGGGAAGTCGATCTTGAACAGGTCGAGGGCGTTGCCGCCCAGAATCAGATTCACGTCGTCCTGCGAGATATCCAACCGGTCCACCTGCTTCAGGCTCCAGCCCATCACATCGCACTGGTGGCGGATGATGCCGTCCTTATGCACCTGCATGCCGAACGACTGCGGCTTCTGGCCAATCCGCGTCTGGGTGGGGATCGAGGCGCCCCAGTCCGTCCCCCAGATCAGCTTTTCGGGCCCCACGTTCGGGTAGGCCAGCGCCTTGTAGTACAGGTCGGTCCAGTACAGGCCGGTTTCCAGGTAGACGTTGTTGAAGTTGGATGCCACGAGGATGCATTCGTCCACAAGGTTTTCCATGTAGCCGCCCTGCATGCCGCCATGGGCGAAGATGATGGGCACGTCCGGATACTCCGCGGCCAGGTCGAAGGTCCAGTAGGGGTTCCAGTTTTCCGGCCAGCGGGTGTGGGTGATGGGGTAGCCGCCCGGGCCGCCCGTGTGTATCGTCACCGGAACATCCCACTTGCGGCCCACATCCATGGCTTGCCGCAGTTCTTCCATGCGCTCCAGCTGGTTGTAGGTCTTGCGCCGCAGCACGTCATACCCGCCTTCCGGGCGGCTGGGAGGTCCCTCGCCGATCGCCACATAATCGCCGGTGGCCAGCAGCTCGTCCAGCTCCTGGCAGGCCGCTTCTACCGACCACTCCCCGGTAACAAAGGCGTCGTCCACAGTCTTTTTCGCCGAGGCCATGCAGCGGAACTTGTCCGGATGTTTCTTCATCATCTCCACATTCAGCTCGTTGCTCATGCCAAAGGCGCAGCTCAGGATGCTCATGTCCACGCCATAACAATCCATATCATACAGCAGCCGGGGGGAGTTGTCGTAGGTGTGCAGGCGCCCCATCTCGTTTTCCAGGTCTGTGTAGTCGGTCGTCTCCTTGCCCTGGGCCTTGGTGCGCTCGGTCGCTTTCTTTCCGGCGGCATGCCGCTGGGAATGTACGTGGGTGTCGATGACGAAACGGGCGGACTTTCTCATTTTTCTCTTCCTTTCTGTGGATGTGCCTGTATCGGTCGTGTTCCCAGTTCAATTGTGGAAAGACCTTTTGCTACGCGAAAATCGGGTTCCATCTTCTTTCGTATCTCCTCCACGGTGTAGTCGGGGAATATCTCCGTAAGGGTGAACCCCTCTCCCGGCGCCAGGGCCAGGACGCCAAACTCGGTGTACACCTTTGTGGCCGCGGCCACCGCCGTCAACGGATAGCTGCATTTTTTCAGGATGCGCAGCCCGCCGTCCCTCGTGGTGCTTTCCATGGCGATGTGCACGTTGGGGCACCCCACGCACAGGTCCATCGCACCGCCAATGCCGGTGGGCGGCATGCCGGGCACCATCCAGTTTGCGATATTGCCCTGCTGGTCCACCTGCAGGGCGCCCAGCACTGTCCTGTCCAGATGCCCCCCGCGTATCATGCCAAACGAGAACGCCGAATCGAAAAACGCAGCGCCTGGCAGCGCGCCCACATACGCGTTCGTCGAGTCCCGCAGGCTGTATTCTCCCGCCGGCGCCGGCGTGCCGCACCCCAGGCAGACAACGCCCGCCTCGTTCTGGATGAAGACCGTGCGCGCGGGGTCGATGTGCGCGCCCACCCAATAAGGGATGCCGTGGCCGAGGTTGATGAACTCCCCGTCCGCCACGTCCTGCGCTATCTTTCGCGCAATGCGTTCCCGGTTCGTCATAGCAGATAATCTCTCCCCTCGCTCACCACGATCTGGTCGATGTATGGGGCGGGGATGCTCACGCTGTCCGGGTCCAGCTCTCCCACGCGCACAAGCCGGGGCGTTTCCACGATGACGCGGTCGGCGGCGGTGGCCATCACCGTGTTGAAATTCCGCGCCACCCCGCGCAGCACAACATTGCCGTGCTCGTCCGCGCTGTCGCCGTAAATCAGCGCCACATCGGCGCGCAGAGGTTTTTCAAGCAGAAAGTCCCGCCCGTCCACCCGCACGATCTCTTTTCCCTCCTGCACCACGGTCCCAAGGCCGGTGGGCGTCAAAAACCCTCCAATGCCCGCGCCGCCGCACCGTATGCGCTCGGCCAGCGTCCCCATGGGCAACGTTTCCAGCTCCAACTCCCCGCGCTCGATCAACCGCATGGCGGCGGCGTTGTGCCCGATATACGAAGCAATGCATTTTTCGAACATCCCGCTGGCCACCAGGGCGTTCCCTAGCGCGTCCGGCCGCCGCAGTTCGCTGGCCGCGTCATTCGATACAAGCGTCAGCCCCCGCAGTTCGCCCGCCCTGGCCGTCCATTCGCGGATGAGCCGGAAGGGGGAGCCGCTGAAAAAAAAACCGCCCAGCATCACAGTCATACCGGACTGGATGGTGTCGATCGCCTGCTCGGCCGAAACCGTCTTCCGCATACCCGGCCGCACCTCCCTGTTTGTGGTGAGCGCACGAAAAACAACCCCGGCAACGCGCGCTGCCGGAACTGGTGTTCGTTCTTGGTGGAATCATTCCATATTGTTTGCAACGGTCCGGCAGGCCTGCCGGACCGAATCTCTACCGAATCTTCTTTGTGTTTTTATATGATATTTCTGTCTATGGGCAAATATTATCAGCAAATTAGCACAAAATCAATTCGAAATTGGCAATCGATTCGGTTTTGGAATAAGGACGCCGCCACCTTGCTTTCAGTAACCGGCATGTTGTCGCGAAATATGTCGAATCGCGGTATTGCCCCAACAAAAATACACAACTGTGAAATTTTCGCCCCGCCAGAATCCGTTGACACTTTTCCGATTGACTGCCTATAATAGAAAGTGTAAACTGCAGATCCATGTCTGGGAAGGGGGGCAACTATGACGATTCAACAGCTCAAGTGCCTGTGGACGGTGGTAACCACAAACAGCTTCACCGAGTCCGCCGAGATCCTGCACATGTCCCAATCCACCCTGTCCAAAAAAATCAGCGCCCTAGAGCATGAACTCGGCCTTCAGTTGCTCAACCGCCACGGCAAGCGTTTTTCGGTTTCGTCCGCCGGGCAGATGCTGATGCAGCATTTTGCAAAGCTGCTGGAGGCATACGACCAAACCATGCAGATCGTGGACGAGATCAAAAGCCGGGAGACCCCGCAGGCATCGGAGCTAAAGCTGCTGGTGGTACCCGCCGTGGCTAACTACGGCATGCTGCCCCTGCTGAACCAGTTCATGCGGGAACATCCGGAGATCCACCTCAGCTTTGATGAGATGGACGAGGACCGCCTGCTTTTGCTTTTGCAGTCCGGCTACAGCGACCTCGCCTTTTGTTCCGACATCAGCCTGGACCCTGCCCATTACAAAACGCAGCCGCACTGCCGGGAAGACTTCATCGTCATGCTCTCCCCCAACAACCCGCTCGCCCGGATGGATCTCCTTACCTTCGAAGACCTGGAAGACCAGAACCTCATCTTCAACCGGCGGGAATCCCAGCTGTATGACCTTTGCATGCGGGCCTGCCACGACGCGGGCGTCGAGCCGCGCGTGGCGTTCACCACCTCCAACCCCAACATCGCCATGGAGCAGATCCTCTACAACGACAATCTCACCTACGTGGGGTTGCGCGAGGCGTTGAAGCGGCGCATGCCCTCCTCCCGGTGCAAGCTTATAGAGCTGGACGACTCGCCCTTCTTCCACTTTGTGTTTGCCTGGCGGCGGGACAAACCCCTGCCCGCCGCCGCCCAGCAGTTCCTGGAATACATGCGGGAGCAGGAGACGAAATGTTCGGACGCCGCGCACACCGCCAAACAACAAGGCTGACCAAAACGGCACAAAAAAGCCCCCGTAACCTTCACGGCTACGGGGGCTTTGCTGTTTGCTGCCAGGCAGGACCCGGAACCGGCGCGCGGCCATCGCCGCCTCAATCCGCCTGATAGCCCCTGCCCTCCGCCGGGTGATGACCCATGTCGCCATCCGCAAGGAACTATGGGGCCCCTACGCGGGCGACAACCACACCCTGCGGGTGAATATGGCCAACCTGCGCCGCGAGATTGAACCCAACTCCGCAGACCCTAGGTACATCTTCAGCGCCGCACCGCGCGCACCACCAGCTTCACCAGCTCGGACAGCACGATGACGCTGAACGCCATGGCAAACAGCTTCAGCCACATATCCAGCGGCAGCGGGATGGTGCCGAAGAATGCCCCCGCAAACTGGATGATAAGCACCTGCAAAACGAAGGTTACACCTACGACCAGCAGCATCAGCCGGTTGGACAGAAGGTTCTTGAAGATGCTCGCGCCGTTCAGCTCCCGGCAGTTGAAGGCGTTGAACAGCTGGAACAGCGCAAACAGCGTGAACAGCACGGTGGGCATCTGCGCGGGGGTGGCGCCCAAAAAGTTCTGGGTGTACTGCAGCAGAAAAACAACAGACATGTACAGCCCCATCAGGCCGATCCGCACCATCATCTTCTTCGAGATGATATTGTCCCCCCGGCGCACCGGGGCTTGGCGCATCAAATCGCCGTGCACCGGCTCCAGGCCCAGCGTCAGCGCGGGCGGCCCGTCCATGATGATGTTGATCCAGAGCAGCTGCAGCGCGGTGAACGGCGCCTTCAGCCCCAGCAGGATGGACACGAGCACCACAAACACCGACGAGACGTTCACCGTCAGCTGGAAGCTGATGAACCGCTTGAAGTTCTCGTAGATGCCGCGCCCCCACTCGATGGCGCGGACGATGGTGGAGAAGCTGTCGTTCAGCAACACGATGTCGCTGGCCTCCTTGCTCACCTCGGTGCCAGAGATGCCCATGGCGATGCCCACATCGGCGTTTTTCAGGGCCGGCGCATCGTTGATGCCGTCGCCGGTCACGGCCACCACGTTGCCCATCTCCTTCAAAAGCTTCACCACCCGCATCTTCACGGTGGGCGTGCTGCGCGCAATCACGCTGATGCCGGGCAGTTTTTCGCGCAGTTCGGCGTCGGACAGCTGCTCCAGCTCACGCGCTTCCACGGCCAGGTGCTCCCCATCCAGCAGGTGCAATTCGTCCGCAATGGCCGTGGCGGTAACCAGATTGTCCCCGGTCAGCATCTTCAGGGCCACACCCGCCCGGCGGCAGTGTTCCACCGCCTCGTACACGTCGGCGCGCAGGGGGTCGGCTATGGCCACAAAGCCGTCGAACACCATGCCGCTCTCCACGGCCTCCTCGTCAAACGCCGGGCATTCCGCAAACACCCGGTGCGCAAAAGCGATGATGCGCCCCGCCTTCTGCTGGTGGCCTACGATCTGCGCCTCTATCCGCCCGCGCTCCTCCGCCGGCAGCGTGCTGGAGGCAAACACCTTCTCCGGGCTGCCTTTCGTGTATGCCACATACCCCTGCGGTTCGTGCACGATGGTGGTCATGTCCTTTTCTTCGGAGGAAAACGGGAACACATGGGTGCATTCGGCATCCCGGCGCTTCTCACGGTAGTCCCATCCCGCCCTGCCCGCGGCCACCAACAGAGCGCACTCGGTGGGGTTGCCGATGAATGCGCCCCCCTCGCCCAGGTCCGCCGTGCTGTTCACGCAGATGTTGCGCAGGATGTGCTCATCCGAAACCTCATCCACCACCGTCATGCGGTTCTCGGTGAGGGTGCCGGTCTTGTCCGAGCAGATGACGTTGACGCAGCCCACCGTCTCGCAGGCGATCATCTTCTTCACCAGGGCGTTCTGCCGGGCCAGCTTGATGATGTTGATGGAGAGCGACACCGCAACGATGGTGGGCAGCCCCTCCGGCACCGCGGCCACAATGAGCACGATGCTGGTGACGAACGCTTCCATCACCTCTTCCAGCACAAGCCCCCCGTGCGTGGCAAAGGAGATGAGCTGCACGATGAAAACGACGGCCGCCGCGATGACGCCGAACAGCGTGATGGTCTTGCCCAGGCGCGCCAGCTTCTCCTGCAGCGGCGTGGTGCTCTTGTCCACGCCCGAGAGCTCCTGCGCAATCTTGCCAAACTCCGTCCCATCGCCCACGGCGGTAACGGCCAGCTTGCAAAAACCACTCGTCACATAGGTGCCGGAATACAGCATGTTGCACCGCTCGGCCAGCGGCGTTTTTTCGTCGGCCAGCACACATTCGGCATCCTTCGGCGCGGGCGCGCTCTCGCCGGTCAGTGCGCTCTCGTCGGCGGCAAGACCCATGCTCTCCACCAGCCGCCCGTCGGCGGGGATCTTGTCGCCGGTGGCCAGTAGCAGCACGTCGCCCACCACGATCTCCCGCTGGTTCAGCATGGCCGGGCTGCCGTCCCGCAGCACCTTCACCAGCACGTCCTCGTTTATCTTGTTCAGCGCCTCGAACGCCTTGGCGCTGCGCCCCTCCATCACCACCGTGATGATCACCGACAGCGAGATGGCCGCAAAGATACCCACGCATTCAAGGAAATCCGCCTCGCCGCCGGTCACGCCCCGGATGATGTTGACCACCAGCGCGATGACCCCCGCGGCGATCAACATTAAAATCATCGGCTCGGTGGCCGCGTGCCAGACGCGCGAAAGCAGCGATTCCGCTTTCGCCCTCGTCAGCGTGTTGGTCCCGTGCGCGGCGGCGCTCTGCGCCGCCTGCCCGGTGCTCAGGCCGGTGTCCGCGTCTGTGTGCAGGCGCTCCAGAAGCGCGCCCCGTTCGGTCAGGTACTCGTGCATCCAATCACTCCAGGTGTTCGATTCAACAAAATAGACCCAGGTATGGCGCAAAGCCATTCCCGGGCCAAAAAAAGCAAAAGACCCAGTACGGCTTCACAAAGCCATACATGAGTCTCGTTCTTTAAGACAAGCCAGACCGTGGGGAAACATCGTCCCTCCCGGTCAGCGTGTTGACTTGCCACGCGGCAGAACCCGCGCAAACTACTCCCTCACGACTATTCCGTTGTTTATACACGGTACCACGCCGGGCGCCGGTTAGTCAACGATAACTCATCTGTATCCGTTCCAGTTTGCAGGCTCTTCCCGCATGGCGCCACGGTGGGCCACCCGCGCGCCACACCCTGCCACGCGGTTATTCCACCCTGCGCCCCTGCAAGCTGGCCCTCGTTTTGGCAAACAGCGTAGCAATATCGATCGGCTTGGAGAGGTGGTCGTCCATGCCGGCCGCCATGCATTTTTCGATGTCCTCGGCAAAGACGTTGGCCGTCATGGCGATGATGGGTACCCTTTTGGCAGCGGGATGCCCCAGGCCGCGGATTAGCCGGGTAGCGGTGTATCCGTCCATCTGCGGCATCTGCAGGTCCATATAGATGACGTCGTATCGTTCGGGGTCGGCCCGGAAGAGGTCGTAAGCCTCCTGGCCGTTCGCCGCGCATTCCAGCACCGCGCCGCTGCCCTCCATCAGCGCCAGCACGATCTCCCGGTTCAGCTCCACGTCCTCCGCCAGCAGGATGGTGCGGCCAGAGAGGTCTCGGTTTTCCGCCGGGCTGCCAGCCGCGCGGCCGGCAGGCGCCGCCGGTGCCTCGCCAATCCCGGACACGAACTCGAAGGTGAAGGTGCTGCCCTGCCCGGGGGCGCTCTCGGCGGATATCTCGCCGCCCATCAGCTCCACGATGCTCTTTGAGATCGCCAGCCCCAGCCCCGTGCCCCCAAAGCGCCGGGAGATGCTGCCGTCCGCCTGCTCGAAGGCGTTGAACAACCGGGCAAGCTGCTCGGGCGTCATGCCGATTCCGTCGTCCCGTATCGAGACGCGGATGCGCGCCCTGTCTCCGTCCACCCAGACGGGCCCGGCCGCAAGGGAGATCGTACCCCCCTCGGGGGTGAACTTCGCAGCGTTGGACAGGATGTTGATGACGATCTGGGACAGGCGCAGCCTGTCCCCGCGCAGGTTCACCGGGGTGCCGGCGGCAATGTCCAGCGAGAAATGCTGCGCCTTCTCCCGCATCTTGTCTAT
Source organism: Oscillospiraceae bacterium (assembly GCA_031548875.1). Lineage (GTDB taxonomy): Bacteria > Bacillota > Clostridia > Oscillospirales > Ruminococcaceae > JAAYCI01. Next base: position 6,510 of record JAVBQQ010000022.1, on the reverse strand, counting down.
CAGGATATCCCGGCACCCGCCCAGCATATCAGCAAAATCATAGTCCTCGCAGGACAGCTCCAGCTTGTTCGCCTCTATCTTGGACATGTCCAGTACATCGTTGATGATGCTGAGCAGCTGCTGGGAGGCGTTGTCCAGCTTTTCCAGGTAGCCGTGTATCTGCGCAACGTCCTGCGTATTCCCCGCAAGGGTGGCCATGCCGATGATGGCGTTCATCGGGGTGCGTATCTCGTGGCTCATGTTAGCCAGGAACTCCGTCTTCGCCTTGGACGCCGCCTCGGCGTCGTCCTTCAGCACCACCCGCCGCGCGTTCTGCTGGTTGATCTCGCTGATCATCTGCCGGTAACGGCTGGTGTCCGTCAGGGTGAGCACATAACCGGCCGATTGCCCCCGCTGTAGGATGAAATCTTTGGACAGCGCGAAGGTGCGCTCCTGCCCCTCCTCCGTCCGGATGGAGCACTCGCTGTCGTCCAGGCTGTCGTTCAGCGAGGCGATCCGCTCAAACACGTCCGCCGGCCGCCAGTCCACCGCCACCCGGCGCATGTAATCGGCCACGTCCTGCGCGGTGGTCCCCTCCCGCTCTACGTCCAGGGCGGGGAAAGCGGCACGGAACGCGGGGTTCGCGTCCTCCACCTGGCCAATGTTGTTCACGATCAAAAACCCCTCCGAGAGGGTGTCGAAGATATTGGCCGAGGCGGCGCTTTTCAGGTTGAACAGGCGGAAACGTATGGAGAACAGCCCATACACCGAGAACATCACCACGAAACCCAGCGGGGTCAGGTCGTATACCGTGCGGTTCCCGTTGAAAACGTGCAGGATGTTGATGACGAACGGACAGGCCGACCCCAGCGCCACAAAGATGAGGTCGGGGTATTTGCGGACGTTTCTGACGACATAGACGACAAGCAGGATAAACGCCGCCGCCAGGACGACGTACGACGCGTAGGAGTGCAGCCAGAAAAGCGGGCCGAAGACGCCGATGCCCTGCAGGGTGTAGGAGGTATAGTACAGGTGGTGCAGCGGGTTTGTAAGCAACAGCGCCACATCCGCCAGCATCGCCAGCACAAGAACGCCGGTCAGCGCCTTGCTGTTGGCCACCCGGGCGTTCACAAAATGCAGGATGTACATCAGCATCAAAAAGGGCAGGCAGCAGACAAACACCATCCAGACGGTTTGCAGCACGCGCAGGCTTGCGGGGGCCACGATGCCGGTCAGCCCGTTCAGGAGCGTCCAAAGGGAAGCCATGCTCCCCATCAAAAAGAAGATGATGAGATACCGGCTTCTGCTGCTGGCAAACCAGACCTTGCCCGTGATATACATGAGAAAGAGGGCCGAAACGAGTGAGATCCAAAAGAAAAGCATACTCTGCTCCACCTGGGCGCGCCCATTGTTGAAAGGCAAATACCGGCATGGCGCCTATTATATCAAATCGACCTGTAAAAGTAAATTTTAACGGGCGGTTTGCCCTTCTTTTTGCCGGCTGGGCCGCAACCAAAAAGCACCGTCGATCCACCAGGGATCAACGGTGCCTACGGCTCTGCCGTTTTTTCATTCGTGCACGCGGTATTTTGCAGCGCGCCGGCGGGCGGAAAAGAATTCAAATCCGGTCAGCCGGTCGATCAGCCCCATGATTCCCTTGGGCGCAATCAGTATAATGGCGATGGCGATGGCCCCCAGGATGATCATGCTGTATCCGGGAAAGTCGTACAGCCACTGCCGCAGCAGCACATACACCACCGCCCCGATGATGGGCCCCTCCACCGTGCCGATGCCGCCAATGATGACGATGAAGACCATCGAGACGGTCCAGTCCATGCCGAATGCGGCCGAGGGAAGGATGTAGGCGATGTTCATGTACATCACCGCCCCCGCAATGCTGGTGACGCAGGAGGAGATGAGAAAGCACTGCAGCTTTGTTTTGTACAGGGGCACGCCGCGTACCTCGGCGGCCGACTCGTTGTCGCGCATGGCCATCAGCCCCAGGCCGAACCTGGACCGCAGCAGGAAGAAGACAAGCGCCACCGAGAATACCCCCACGATCAGTGCGATGAAATAGATGGTGGAGGGGGCCATGTGGTAGGTAACACTGATATTGTACCCCGTGCCGTAGTTCACGAACGCCCATGTTCCAAAAAACAGGGCCAGCACCTCGGCCACCACCCAGGTGCCAATGGTAAAGTAGACGCCCCTCATCTTGAAGATGGGAATGGAGATGAGCAGCGCAAACAGGACAGAAACAACGGCCGCCACCACAAAGCCCAAAACCAATGGCAGCTTGAACTTTTCGGTAATCACCGCGATTGCGTATCCGCCCAGGCCGATGAAACAATGCTGCCCCAGGGACACAAGCCCCGCGTAGCCTGCCAGCAGGTTCCACATCTGCCCCACCGCCATATAAAGCATGATCAAAGTAAAAACAGGGATCAGCGAGGCGCCGCCCCATGCAGGCAGGGTCACAAGCGCAGCCAGCACCACCACCAGAACGCCAATCTTGGCGGGCCCCGTCTTCTTGCTGGTCAAAGCGTTATTCAAATGTCATCATCCCTTCCGTCCTTATAGTGGGGGCTACTTGCGCGCGGCCTTGGACAAAAGCCCCTGTGGCCGCACAGCAAGAATGACGAGCAGCACGATGTACCCGCAGATCAACTGGTAGGGCGAGCCCAGCAGGCTTGCGCCGACAAGCTGCGCAAGCCCCAGGATGATACCGCCCAGCAGGGTGCCCATCAGGCTGCCCATGCCGCCGATGACCACAACGCCAAAGGCGGTGATGAGGTATTGGGTGCCGCTGGTCGGGTAGAACACGAAGGTGGACCCCACCAGCAGGCCGGCGATCGCGGTCACGATCATGGTGAGGCACATGGCGTAAATGTACATCCGCTTGGTGTTCACGCCCATCAGCTCCGCCGCCATCACGTCGCTGGAGGACGCGCGGATGCCCCGCCCAAGGGCGGTTTTGTTCATGACGAGCGTGAGCACGACAATGACCGCGATGGCCACAACAAAGTTGACGACATATTGCGCCGAGATGGAAACCAGCTTCGTGTGTACAACATTCGTGCGTATAAGCGCGGTGGGAATGCTGCGTGATTCGGGCCCAAACACCAGGAACAGCACGTTCTGGATGATGATAGCCAGGCCGAAGGTGACAAGCAGCGGCGGCTCGGGCCCTTTGTCGATGACATTGTTGATGAGGAACTGCTGGATCAGGAACCCGAACACCATCATGATCACGATCGTGATGAGCAGCGCCAGGATGATATTTCCGACAACCTGCATCACCAACACCATTGTCAAGAAGGTGGACATGATCATGATGTCGCCATGGGCGAGGTTTGTCAGCTTCATGATGCCAAAAATGAGCGACATGCCCACGCCGATGATCGCGTACAGCCCGCCGAGCAGCAGCCCGGAGACGATGGCCTGAACAAGAGTGGTCAATAGGATCACCTCAAATCGGTACTGCCGCGCTTTTTTGCGCGGTCAGGCATATTTGTTGATGCCGAAATACGCGTCGCTCACCTCGTCTTCCGGCAGTTCGGCAGACGGCCCCTCCATCACCACGCTGCCCTTCACAAGCACATAGGCATAGTCGGAATGCTTGAGGCTGCGCTTGACCTCCTGCTCCACAAGGACGAAGGTCACGCCGGCCTGGTTGATCTTCCTGAGATTCTGGTAGATGTCCTTGATGATGACCGGCGCCAGCCCCAGCGAGATCTCGTCGCAGATGATGATCTTGGGGTTGCCCATGATTGCCCGCGAGATGGCCAGCATCTGCCGCTGGCCGCCTGAAAGGAAAGTGGCCAGCTGGTTCTTCTTTTCGGCCAGCACGGGGAACATATCGAACACGAGTTCCATCTGTTGTCTGCGCACCCGTTTGGCCTGCGGCAGGAAGGAGCCCAGCAGCAGGTTTTCCATCACGGTCATATCCTCAAAAATATGGCTGCCCTCCGGCGTCATGGTCACACCCCCCGCAACGATGCGGTTGGTGGGCTGATTCGTGATATCCTTCCCGTCCAGCGTGATGGTGCCGCTGGTGGGCTTGTGCAACCCCATGATGGTGTTCAGCAGGGTGCTCTTCCCGGCGCCGTTCGCGCCGATGATGGAAACCATTTTCCCCCGTTCAAATTTCATCGACACGTTGTGGACGGCCTGCAGGTCCCCATAGTGGATGTTCAGCCCATCCACCCGCAGGATGTAGTTGTTGTCAGTCGCCATCATCGCTCACCTCGCTTTCAGCTATGGGAGGGGCCGGAGGCGCGGGCGGGGGCAGAGCGTCCAGCGAAGCGTCCCGGTCGTCCTCGTCCGAGCCCAGGTACACCCGCGCCACGTCGGGCGATGCCATCACCTCGTGCGGGTCTCCGCAGATGACATCGCGCCCCTCTGCAAGGCACATCACACGGTCGGTGCCGTCCACCATCGTCTGCAGCACATGCTCTATCCAGATGACGCTGGTGCCCTGTTCCTTCACCCGCCGCACGATCTCGATGATGTTGAGCGTCTCGCTCTCGGTCAGGCCGCCGGCCACCTCGTCCAGCATCAGCAGCTTGGGCTGCGAGGCCAGCGCCACGCCTATTTCCAGGCGCTTGCGGTCCAAAAGGCCCAGTCGGCCTGCAAAATCGTCCCTTCGGCTTGTAAGGCCGATGGTTTCGATGATTTCCCACGCCTGGCGGCCGGCCTCTTTTTCAGACATCCGCCTGCCGTACACGCCGCCAACCATGATGTTTTCGAACGCAGTCATGTGCTCAAAAGAACGGGGTATCTGAAAGGTACGCCCCAGGCCCAGATGCACCCGCTCCACAATTTTCATGTTGGTGATATCCTTCCCCAGGAAGGATATGCTGCCGCCAGAGGGTTTCAAGATGCCGGTGAGGACGTTGAGCATCACTGTTTTGCCCGCCCCGTTGGGGCCGATCACGCCGAGGATCTCATTCTCATCCACATAGGCGTTGATGGATTTCAGAACATGGTTGTTGCCAAACGAAATGGCCAATTCTTGCACGGAAAGCACAGCGTTCAATGGCCTTTCACTCCTCTTCCTTGAGAGTGTTTGCAATGCAGGCCAGCGGTTGCGGGGACGTTCCCGGCAGGAGGCTGCCGGAAACGTCCCCCTTTGAACCGCTCGGGCCTGAACAGAATGGCGGGGTTAGCTTTCGGACCAGGGCATGGGCTGCAGGTCAAACGTTTCTGTAATTTCGGGGGTCAGTTTCGCGCTCACGATCACCTTGCGGTAACCCCACTTTTCGTCCGGCACCCACTGGCCAAACGTGATGGGCACAATACCCACATTGTCCTCGTTGAACTTGATGTGGCCATAAATGCAGTCGAGGTCGGTCTCGCTGAACGCCTGGCGGAGGCCCTCTTTGTCCAGCGTCTGCGCACGGTTGAGCACGTCGTCGATCACATCGAAGAAGGCCCAGTCCCAACCCAGCGTCAGGTCGGGCGATTGGCCGATTGCCTCGGCGAACTCGTCGCTCAGCTCCTTGGCAGTCTTGCCGGTAAGCGTAGAGGTGAACGGGAATTCCGGCACCCACTGGGTCTCGATGCACACCATGGCGCCCGCGTCGTTGTCACCCAGCAGCTGGATGTCGGTGGCAAAGTGCATGGCCTTGCCCAGCACACACACTTTGGGCGTGTAGCCCATCTGCTGTGTCTGGTTCCACAGGGTAACAAGCTCGGGGGTAAACAGGCTGGCAACCATGATCTCGCAATCCTGGTCCATGAGCTCTTTGATAACGGTGGTGTAGTCGTTGGTGCCTTCGGGGAAGCGGCCGGGGTCCACAATGGTATACCCATATTCATCGGCCTTTACTTTCATCAGGTCAGCCAACAGCACACCGTCAACGTTGTTGTCAAGGATCAGGCCGATCTTTTTGTTGGTCTCCAGTGTTTCAAAACCCCCGAAGTATTCCTCAATAACGGTATTCCAGTTGAAGAGGATGCCGAAGGCCCAATCATACGGGCCGGCCTCCAGCCAGGATTCCGAAGGCGAGTTGCACAGCACGGTGGGTACCTGGTAACGTTCGCCCACCACCGAAACCGGGTTGATGTTCACCGGCGTCCATTGGCCCAGCAGGATGTCCACTTTATCCACAGTGGCAAACTTGGTGGCCACTTCCGACGCCTTGGTGGCGTCGCTCTCGCTGTCGCCCCAGATGACTTCTACGGGGATCTTCTGGTCATACTCTTTAATGTAATAGCCGCCCTCCGCGTTCATCACTTTCAGCGCCTCTTCGGCGGTGTACTTGATGCCCACTGTAAAGGTTGACATGGGGCCGGTGAGCGGCCCTACGTAGCCCACTTTGATCGTGCTGGGGGCATCGCCCGTGGCAGCCGGTGTACTTGCCGCGCCGGAATCGCCTGTCGCAGCGGGTGTGCTGGCGGCGCCGCCTCCGCCGCCTCCGCCCGAACAGCCGGCAACCAGAGCTGCCACCAGTACAAGGGCCACCATCAGTGCCAGAGGTTTTTTCAGCATCTTCCAATACTTCTTCATATTTTCCCTCCTAATGTCCT